>JANOTV010000259.1:0-10750 GCA_031416495.1 Gemmatimonadota bacterium | reverse complement strand
CTTCGACGACGGCCGGTTCGAGGACGCCTCGCGCTTCTTCGAGAGCGCCCGCTCACTCGACCCGGGCTTCGGCGCCGCAGCGGCGCGCTTCCATGCGGCGCAGCAGGCGATGGTCGGCACGCAGGTCTCGACGACGACGGTCGAAGCCCGCCTCGGCAGTTCCCTCGAGGGCCAGCAGGTGACCGCGGCCGCGACCGGATCGACGACGAGAAGCCCGGACGGCATCGGCAACACACTCCGCAACACGGTGCTGGACGTGAACCCGTCCACGATCGCGCAGGTGTCGACCGAGACGCGCATCGGCACGGTCACTGCGCCGCGCCTCGACCCGGTCAGCAACACCACGAAGACCGATGACCCGGTGAGTCGCACCGGGCAGGTGGTCATCATCATCACACGTCCCTGAGGGACAGTCCGATGACCATCAGATCGTTCTCGATGCTCGCTCGCGCAGCGGTGCCGGCCTTCCTGCTCGCCGCCGGCACGCAGACGGCGCAGGCGCAGTTCCTTCAGGAGGTCGGCGCCATCGTCGCGCCGCACTTCACGCAGTACACCATCGGCAGCGGTGCGACGGAACGCATCATCACGCAGACGGCGATCCCGTTCGTGCTGCTGCTTCCGCTGCACGAGCGATTCACGGTGGACATCACCACCGCGTATGCGAGCTCGCAGCTCAAGTCGGGAGGCGTCACGCAGAGCACCCTGAGTGGACTCACCGACACCCAGATCCGCGGCAACTTCACCGTCGCCGAGGACTTCATGGTCTTCACGCTCGGCGTGAACCTGCCGACCGGCCAGTACATGGTGACGGCGGACCAGGCGGATGCCGCGGGCCAGATCGGCAATGACTTCCTCAACTATCCGATCTCCTCGATGGGCAACGGCTTCGCCGGAACGGGCGGCGTCGCCATCGCTCGACCGATGGGCGAGTGGAACCTCGGCTTCGGTGCGAGCATGCGGAAATCGGCCGAGTTCAGCGCATATGCGCTCGCGTCCTCGGAGTTCCGGTTCACGCCGGCCGATGAGTACCGCCTGCGCATCGGCGCCGACCGCCCGGTGGGCGACGGCCAGGTGTCGCTCGGTGTCGCGTATTCTACCTTCGGACCCGATGCGATGGACACCACGTCGAGCGGTTCTGGCAAGACGACCGCGAGCACGGGCGACCGCATCACGCTGAACGGCATGTGGATGTTCCCTGCGGGCCGCGGCAACGTGTATCTGTCGGGGTGGAACCTCTATCGCCTCGCCGGCCAGCAGTTCGGCGGCGACGCACCGGCCGAGAATGTCGCGAACCTGAACGCGGCGTACAGCGTGGAACTCGGCCCGGTGCTGTTGCAGCCGAGCCTCGAGGGGCGCTTCTGGCAGGCGGACGGCGCACGCGCCGGCCAGCTCACGAACCTCAACGTGCGACTCCGGCTCGGCAACGGCGTATTCTCGTTCTTTCCGTCCGTCGGCTACAGCATGGGCACGCTCTACAACCTGACCACCGGCGATCCGACCGATGTCACCGGATTCCGTGGCAGCCTGACGATGCGGCTCAACTAGTCGTCGCAGTATCTTTGGGGGTACGAGCGTTCGGCCCATCGGACGCTCCTCCTCCCATTTTCGACTCGTCAGAAAAAAATGGCCGGCCATAGCAAGTGGAAGCAGATCAAGCATTACAAGGCCGCTGCTGACAAGAAGCGCGGCGCCAGGTTCACCAAGCTCCTTCGCGAGATCACGGTCGCCGCGAAGCTGGGCGGCGGTGATGCCGACGGGAATCCGCGGCTCCGCACCGCCATCGACAACGCCAAGGCGCAGTCGTGCCCCAAGGAGAACATCGAGCGCGCCGTCGCCAAGGGCACCGGTGAACTCGAGGGCGTGGATTACGTCGATGTCGTCTATGAGGCGTACGGACCCGGCGGCGTGGCGCTCATGATCCAGGCGCTCACCGACAATCCCACGCGCACCGTTGCCGAAGTGCGGTTCAAGCTGTCGAAGTTCGGCGGCAACCTCGGCGCCGTGAACTCCGTCGCGTTCATGTTCGATCGCAAGGGACAGATCTTCGTCCCCGCCAACGGACGCGACGAGGACTCGGTGATGGAGCAGGTGCTCGAAGCCGGCGCGGAGGACCTCACCGCCGAGGACGATCAGTTCGTGATCACCACCGCGCCGACCGCATTGCACGCGGTGAAGCAGGCGCTCGAGGCAGCGGGTCTTGTCGCGACGGAGGCCGAGCTCGCATGGATCCCGAAGAACACGGTGAAGGTCGAGGGCACGATCGCCGAGCAGCTGATCAAGCTGCTCGAGGCGGTCGAGGATCTCGATGACATCCAGAAGGTGGACGCGAACTTCGACATGGACGACTCCGCGATCCCAGCGGCGTGATGTCCACTCCGTGCTGATCCTCGGCATCGATCCCGGAACGGCCGTCACCGGCTTCGGCGTCGTGCGCGCGGGCTCGCTCAACGACCTGCAGTTGGTGGAGTGCGGCGTAATCCGCACCAAGGCGGAGCGCCCGCTGCCCGAGCGCCTGCGTGACATCTCCGAGGGCGTGCGCGAACTCATCGCGCGCCACAAACCCGATGCGATGGCGGTCGAGGACGTGTTCTACGCGCGCAATGTGCGCACGACCCTCGTGCTCGGGCACGCGCGCGGCGTCATCCTGCTCGCCGGTGCCGACGCCGGCATCGCGATCCACGAATACGCGCCGGCCGATATCAAGAAGACCGTCGCCGGCACGGGCCGCGCCACCAAGACACAGGTGCAGTTCATGATCACGAAGCTGCTGAGGCTCAAGAGTGCGCCGCAGCCGAACGATGCCGCCGACGGCGTGGCCGCCGCGCTCACCTGCGCTATGCGCCTGCCGCTGAATCGCGCGCTGGCGGCGGTGCGGCGATGATCTCGCGCATCACCGGCACGCTCGTCGGCCACACGCTCGACCGCCTCGAGATCATGACGGCGGGCGGGCTCGCCTACGAGGTGCTCGTGCCACTCACCGTGATCGAGTCCCTCCCCCGCATGGGCGGTGAGATCTCGCTGCTCACGTCGATGGTGGTGCGTGAGGATGCGTGGCTGCTCTTCGGCTTCTCCACCGCAGATGACCGCCGCATTTTCCAGCGCGTGATGGGCACCACCGGCGTTGGCCCGAGCCTCGCGATGAGCCTGCTGTCGACCCTCGGCGGCGACCGTCTCGTGCGCGCGGTGCGCGCGGGCGACCTGGCGACGCTCACGCGCGTGCCCCGCGTGGGCAAGAAACTCGCCGAGCGCCTCGTGCTCGAACTGCGCGACAAGCTCGAGGGTGAAGCGGTTGCTGCCGGTGCCGCGCCGGGCGCTGCACGCTCTGGCTCCGCGCCGGTCGGCCCGGGAAGCGATGCCATCCGCGCGCTGCTCGCGCTCGGCTACGCGCCCGCCGATGCCGAGCGCGCGGTGAAGGTCGCGCTCGAGAATGCGCCGACAGGTGACAAGGACAATACCGCCGACCTCATCCGCCGTTCGCTCGCGGCCCTCAGCAGGTAGATTCCGCTCATGTCGCGCGCCGAGATCACCACTCCGGAATCGCTGCCCGAGGAATCGGTCGTCGAACTCTCGCTGCGTCCGCAGCGGCTCGCGGAGTTCATCGGCCAGGGAAAGGTGAAGGACGCGCTCCGCATCTACATAGATGCAGCGATGGCGCGTCGCGAACCGCTCGACCATTCGCTGCTCTTCGGCCCGCCGGGCCTCGGCAAGACGACGCTCGCCGAGCTGATCGCGCGCGAGATGGGCGTGAACATCCACACGACGTCGGGACCGACGCTCGAGAAGCCGGGCGATCTCGTGGGCACGCTCACCAACCTGCGCGCCGGCGACATCCTCTTCATCGATGAGATCCACCGCCTGCGGCCGATCATCGACGAGTTCCTCTATCCGGCGATGGAGGACTGGAAGATCGACATCCGCCTCTCCGAGGGACCGAAGGCGCAGACCATCACGATGCCGATCGAGCGCTTCACGCTGATCGGCGCGACGACACGGCTCGGCATGCTCACGGCGCCGCTGCGCGGGCGCTTCGGCATCGAGCTGCGGCTGAACTACTACCCGACGAACGAGATCGAGGAGATCGTGCACCGCACGGCCGCCGTGATGCAGGCCGGCATCGATGCCGACGGCGCGCATGAACTCGCGAGGCGGGCGCGCGGCACCCCGCGCGTCGCGAACCGGCTGCTGCGCCGCGTGCGCGACTTCGCACAGGTGAAGGCCGACGGGTTCATCACGCGCGACGTCGCGCGCGAGGCACTCGCGATGCTCGACGTCGACGAGTTCGGCCTGGACGAGATGGACACGCGCCTGCTGCGCGCGATCATCGAGAAGTTCGAGGGCGGGCCGGTAGGTGTCACGACCATCGCCGCGGCGGTCGGTGAGGACGCCGAAACCATCGAGGAGGTGTACGAGCCCTTCCTCGTGCAGAACGGTTTCCTGCAGCGCACGTCGCGCGGACGCATGGCGACGCCCCAGGCGTACCGCCACCTCGGCTTCACTCCACCAACGCAAGCGCAGCCGGAACTCTTCTGACTTCCCGGACGCTCGGCCTTCGCACGTCGGACTACGAATTCGATCTCCCCGCCTCACGCATCGCGCAGACACCGGCGGCACGTCGCGACGAGAGCCGGCTGATGGTGGTGGACCGCACGGCGGGGACCATCGCGCATCATGTGTTCAACGAGCTGACGCAGTTCCTGCGCGCCGGTGATGCGATGGTGCTCAACACCACGCGCGTCTTCCGGGCACGGCTGCTCGGCAAGCGCGACTCCGGCGCGGACGCCGAGGTGTTCCTCCTCCGCGAACTCGGCGACGACCGATGGGAAGCGATGGTGCAGCCGGGGTCGAAGCTCAAGCCGGGGCGCATGGTGCACATCGCGCCGGGCTTCGACGCGGAGATGCTCGAGATCACCGAGCGCGGCACGCGCATCGTGAAGCTCCATGCCGCGAACGTCCACCGCGCGATCGCGACGCACGGGCACATCCCCCTGCCACCGTATATCGAGCGCGGCGATTCGGCGGTGGACGCCGAGCGCTACCAGACCGTGTTCGGCCGCGTGGAAGGATCGGTCGCGGCGCCCACAGCCGGATTGCACTTCACACTGGCGCTGCTCGAGGAACTCGACGCGCGTGGCGTGCAACGCGCCGAGGTGCTGCTGCATGTGGGCGCGGGCACGTTCAGGCCGGTCGAGGTCGAGGACCCCGCCGAGCATGTGATGCACGAGGAGTTCTACGACGTCCCGGAGCAGACGGCACGCATCCTGAACGCGACGCGCATGAGCAGGCATCGCATCTGCGCGGTGGGCACGACGGCACTGCGCACACTCGAGAGCGTCTATGCGGCCGACGCACTGCATCCGTTCCGGGCGGCGAGCGGCGAGACGCGGATCTTCATCCGTCCGCCGGCACGCCCCGGCGCCGCGGAGATGCTGGTGACGAACTTCCACCTGCCGCGCTCGACGCTGCTCATGCTCGTGGCCGCGATGGCCGGGTACGAGCTGACGATGCATGCGTACGACGTCGCGGTGCGTGAGGGGTACCGGTTCTACTCGTATGGCGATGCGATGGTTGTGCTTTGAGGTGGGAGGAGGAAGGGGGAAGGGGGGCGGCCGTTCGGCCACCCCTGGCTGCCAACCACCCGCCAGCGCGTCTCCCGAGCGTACATCCGGCACCTCGTGACCGCCGAAGAGGTGCTGGGCCTCCGTCTGCTGAGCCTGCACAAGGTACATTTCCTCATCGCATTCATTGATGCGTCGCGCGCGCGGAGATCCGCGCGGGCACCTTCACCGCCTGGAGTCGTGACTGGCTCCACGAGTTCAAGCTCGCTTCCCGCCCCGGCCAATCGCCGGCATCCTGATCGCTGTCCTCACGCACCGACCACCCCATGATCTCGAACCTCGTCATCTTCGCGCAGGATGCTGCACCCGCCGCCGCCACGCGCGGCGGAAGCTTCGCACCGTTCCTTTTCCAGATCGGCGCGATTTTCGCGATCTTCTACTTCCTGATGATCCGCCCGCAGCAGAAGCAGCGGAAGGCGCACGAAGCGGCGATCCTCGCGCTCAAGAAGGGCGACACGGTCGTCACCGCCGGCGGCGTCGTGGGCGAAGTGATCCACATCAAGGACGGGATGAAGGACGGCGTGACTACGCCCGGCATGAACGACCACGTCACGATCAAGAGCGGCGAGTCGCGCCTCGTCGTGACGCGCGGGCGCATCGCCTCCATCGGCGGCGAGAGCTCGAGCGCGTAGTGGCGGTGCTTCCCATCATCGTCCTCGGCGCGCCGATCCTTCGGCAGGCGACGGTTCCCGTCACAGAAGTCACCGGCGCACTGCGCAAGCTCGCCGAGGACATGAAGGACACCATGCGCGCTGCGTCTGGTGTCGGACTGGCGGCCCCGCAGGTGGGACGCCCCGAGCGGCTCTGCGTCGTCGACCTCGACGACGTCGCGCACCGGCTGTTCAATACCGAGATCGTCGCGCGCGAGGGGAAGCTCAAGTGGGAGGAAGGCTGCCTCTCCATTCCCGAGGTATTCGGCTGGGTGGATCGCTCGGGCTGGGTGAAGGTGCGCGCGCTCGACGAGCACGGTGAGGTCATCGAGGTCGAAGGCTCCGACCTGCTCGCAGTCTGCCTGCAGCACGAGATCGACCACCTCGACGGCAAGCTCTTCATCGACCATCTGAGCTTCCTCAAGCGTCGCCAGGCACTCGCGGCGTGGGAGGACGAGAAGGACCAGTACCCGGGGTTCCTGCGGATCCTCAGGCCAGGCGGCACGGAGACTCGGAAGTCATCGCACGCGGCTGAGGACCAGCTCTAGCCATCCTTGCGGATCATCTTC
The DNA here is from genome assembly GCA_031416495.1 of Gemmatimonadota bacterium. GTDB lineage: Bacteria > Gemmatimonadota > Gemmatimonadetes > Gemmatimonadales > Gemmatimonadaceae > Pseudogemmatithrix. The sequence goes on along the minus strand of JANOTV010000259.1, from coordinate 3,916 downwards.
TGGGGCACCCCTGAATTCGCGACCCCGGCGCTTCTCGCGCTGACGGGTGAAGGACACGACGTGGCTGCGGTGGTCACGCAACCCGACCGTCCGCAGGGCCGCTCGCGTTCGACGCTGGTGCCTAGCCCCGTGAAGGAAGTCGCGCTCGCCGAAGGGATCCCCGTCCTGCAGCCCGAGCGTCCGCGCGGCGAGGCGTTCATCGCCGCGCTGCGCGCGCTCGAGCCGGACCTCAGCGTCGTCGTGGCCTACGGCCACATCCTCTCGCGCGAGATCATCGCGCTGCCGAAGCTCGGCACGCTCAACATCCATGCGTCGCTGCTTCCGCGCTGGCGCGGCGCGGCGCCCATCCAGGCCGCGATGCTCGCCGGCGACGAAGAGACCGGCGTCTCCATCATGCGCATGGTCTATGAGCTCGACGCGGGCCCGGTGCTGCTCGAAGAGCGCACGGGCATCGCGCCCGACGAGACCGCAGGCGATCTCACCGAGCGGCTCTCGGCGATGGGCGCGGAAGCGTTGATCGAGGCGCTCGCACTCATGGAACTCGGCGAGATCACCGAGCGGCATCAGGACGCGTCGCTCGTGACCTACGCACCGAAGATCGAGCGCTCGCACGCACGGCTCGATTTCACGAGGACAGCGGTCGAGGTCGCGCGCGCGATCCGCGCGTTCGACCCAAGGCCGGGCGCGTGGAGCGTGGTCAACGGCGCCGAAGTGCGCATCTTCGGCGCGCGCGTGCTGCCCGACCGGCGCGGACATCCCGGCGAGGTGCTCGCGGTGGGCGAGATGGGGATGATCATCGCCTGTGGGACGGGCGGCATCGCTGTGGAGTCAGTGCATCCGGCCGGAAAGCGCCGACTCGCGACGCTCGACTGGGCGCAAGGGCGCGGGATCGCCGTGGGCGACGTCTGGGAACCTGCCTGCCACCGGTGACTATCTTTCAGACTGCATGCCACCCTCTGTGAAGCACATCCACAGCGTCGTGACCGACGCCCGCGTCGCTGCGGCCGATACGCTCGCCGATCTTCGATCGGGGATGCTGCTCGACGCCGCGTTCGACCGCCGTGCGCGCACGCTCGACGCGCGTGACCGGCGATGGACGCAGGAGCTCGTGTGGGGCATGCTGCGCAAGCGCGGGTTCATCGATCACCTGCTCGCTCCGCGCGTGCGCGGCGGCATCGCGCGGCTCGATGGCGATCTCGCCGACCTCCTGCGCCTCGGCTCGTATCAGCTCTTCCACATGGGCAGCGTGCCACCGTACGCGGCGATCGCGCAGACAGTGGAGCTCGCGAAGCAGCGTCATGGCATGGGCGCGAGCAAGCTCGTGAACGCCGTGCTCCGTCGGCTCGACCGCGAGCGCGACGACCTCTCGCCGCCGCTGCCGGTTGATCCCGTCGAGGCGCTCGCGATCGAGTACTCGCATCCTCGCTGGCTGGTCGCGCGGTGGGTCGCGCGCTGGGGCGCTGACGAGACGCGTGCACTGCTCGAAGCCAACAACCGCGAGGCGCCGCTCATCGTGCGTCCCTGGGGCGTCGTGCGCGAGCAGCTCGAGGCGATGCTCGAGGCATCGGGCGTCGGCGTCGAGGATGCGCCACTCGTCGACGACTCGCTGCAGCTCGCGCCGGGAACGCTCCTCACCTCGCTCGGCGCGTTCACGCAGGGCAACTGCTTCGTGCAGGATCCCGCGGCGACGCTCGTGACGAAGTACGCCGCGATCCCCGAAGGCTCGCGCGTCGCCGATCTGTGCGCCGCGCCCGGCGGCAAGACGGTCGAACTCGCGCGCACCGCATCGTACGTGACCGCCGCCGATTCATCCGAGACGCGCATCGCGCGCCTGCAGGAGACGATCGACCGGCTCGAGCTCGACCATGTCACCGCCGTTGTTGCCGACGCGCGCGCGAACACGCTCGGCACGTTTGACGCCGTGCTCGTCGATGCGCCATGCACCGGCACGGGCACCTTCCGCCGTCATCCCGATGCGCGCTGGCGCCTCCGCACCTCCGACCTCGCGGTGATGTCCGCCGTGCAGCGCGGCATCCTGCGCTCCGCCTCCGATGCCGTCGCGCCAGGCGGGCTGCTCATCTACTCCACCTGCTCACTCGAACCGGAGGAGAACGACGCGCAGGTCGAGACGTTTCTCATCGAGCATCCGGATTGGACACTCGAGCCGCCGCCGGAAGGCGCTGTGCCCGCGACGGTGCTCGACGCAGGCCGTCTTCGCGTGCTGCCGCATCGTCATGGCGTCGATGGATCGTTCGCGGCGCGACTCCGCCGAGGTGCCGCATGAGTGCCGTGCGAAAGAACGCCCTGCGCATCGCGCCGTCGCTGCTCTCCGCCGACTTCGGCAAACTCGCCGAGGACCTCGCGATGCTCGAGGCCGGCGGCGCCGACTGGCTGCACATGGACGTGATGGACGGCGTGTTCGTGCCGAATCTCACATTCGGCGTGAAGGTCATCGAGACCTGCCGCAAGCTCACGAAGCTTCCGCTCGATGTGCATCTCATGGTCGTCGAGCCCGAGAAGTACTTCGACTCGTTCGCGAAAGCGGGCGCCGCAGTGCTGACCGTGCATGTCGAGACCGCGCCGCACCTGCACCGCCAGATCTCGAGCATCAAGGAATTCGGCGTGATGGCCGGTGCGACGATGAATCCGTCCACCTCGCTGGAGATGGTGCGCGAGGTCGCGCGCGACCTCGACCTCCTGCTCATCCTGAGCGTGAACCCCGGGTTCGGCGGCCAGAAGTTCATCCCGGGCTCCACGCAGAAGATCGCGCGCGCGCGCCTGCTGCTTGACGAGATGCGCAGTCATGCGCTGCTCGAAGTCGACGGCGGCATCTCGCGCGAGACGATCACCGAATGCTGGCGCGCGGGCGCCGACACGTTCGTCGCCGGCAATGCGGTCTTCGCGGCAAAGGACCCGCAGGCCGAGATCGGCGCACTGCGCGCCCTCTGCTCCGAGCGGGTGTGACGATGAGCACCCGTCGCCAGTGGCTGATCGTCGCGGGAGTCGTGCTGGCGCTCGGCATCGGCTTCTTCACGGCCATCACGAGGCTCGGCGCGGAGCTCTTCCCGTTGCGCATCGGCTCTGATGCACCGGATTTCGCGGCAGTGACGACCGGTGCAACGGCGGAGACGACCAAGGGCATCGACGACTATCAGGGCGAAGTCGTGCTCCTCAACATCTGGGCGACCTGGTGCGCGCCGTGCCGCATCGAGATGCCGTCGATGCAGCGACTCGAGAAGACGCTCGGCCCCAGGGGCCTGCGCATCGTCGCCGTGAGCATCGACGACCCCGGCATGGAAGCGCGTATCACGGAGTTCGCGAAGGAGCTCGGCCTCAGCTTCGAGATCCTGCACGATGCGCTCGGCGCCATCCGCGTGAAGTACCAGTCCACGGGCGTGCCGGAGACGTTCGTCATCGGCCGCGACGGACGGATCCGCCGTCGCATCATCGGCGTCCATGACTGGTCGAGCACGGCGAACATCGCCTTCCTCGAGCGGTTGCTCGCCGAGCCGGCGGGCTTGTGACGGCGGTGCGCTCCATCACGCTGAACTTCCTACCAAGGCCCACCGTGATGCCGCAGGAGCCCTGAGTGCGCGTACTCGCGCTCGAGACTTCCTGCGACGAAACATCCGCCGCGGTCGTCTTCTCGGGCGATACGTGGGGCGTGGGGGGCGCGGTGCCGGTGCTCGAGTCGCTCGTGATCCTCTCGCAGGATGTGCACACCGTGTTCGGCGGAGTGGTGCCCGAGATCGCATCGCGGGAGCACCTGACCGCGATCGTGCCGGTCACGCGCCAGGCGCTCGCCGAGTCGGGGCGCTCGATGTCGGAGATCGACGCCGTCGCCGTGACGCACGCACCCGGGCTCGTCGGCGCGCTGCTGGTCGGTGTGAGCTACGCCAAGGCGCTCGCGTTGTCC
>JANOTV010000258.1:0-5963 GCA_031416495.1 Gemmatimonadota bacterium | reverse complement strand
GGGACGCTGTCCGAAGCCGGCGTGCCAAGCCGCTGATGGAGTATGTCTCCGTCGGCGGGCGCGTGTACCCCCCCCCTTCCCTGAGGATGAATCCGCGAGGACGCCAGGGAGTTCGCCGCTGGCGTCGCGCGCCCCGGCCGGCGGGGATTCCTCAGGAGGAGAGGTTAGTTTTAGCAGCCAAGGACGAAGCGTCCCGCACACCTGACATCTCCCAATCCCAAAGGCAGTGGCTCCTCAGTTCATATATGTGATGAAGGCGCTCCGGAAGGTGATCCCACCTTCGCGCATCATCCTCGACGACATCTGGCTCTCGTTCTATCCTGGCGCGAAGATCGGCGTGCTCGGTCCCAACGGTGCGGGCAAGTCCTCGTTGCTCAAGATCATGGCCGGCGTCGACACCGATTTTCAGGGCGAGGCGTGGGCCCACAAGGGCACGAAGATCAGCTACCTGCCGCAGGAGCCGAAGCTCGACGAGTCGCTCGACGTGCGTGGCAACGTGGAGCTCGCCGTGAAGGACCAGCGCGCGCTGCTCGACAAGTTCCAGGCGATCTCGGCGAAGTTCGCTGAGCCCATGAGCGATGATGCGATGAACAAGCTCATCGACGAGCAGGGAAAGGTGCAGGAGCGGATCGACAACCTCGATCTCTGGAACCTCGACAACACCATCGAAGTGGCGATGGACGCACTGCGCCTGCCGCCCGGCGATGCGAGCGTGCAGACCCTCTCCGGTGGCGAGAAGCGCCGCGTCGCGCTCTGCCGCGTGCTGCTCGAGCAGCCTGACATGCTGCTGCTCGACGAACCGACCAACCATCTCGATGCCGAGTCGGTGGCGTGGCTCGAGAAGTACCTCGAGACATTCCCGGGCACGGTGGTGGCGATCACGCACGACCGGTACTTCCTCGACAACGTCGCGAAGTGGATCCTCGAGCTCGACCGCGGGCGCGGCGTGCCGTACGAGGGCAACTACTCCGGCTGGCTTGAGCAGAAGCAGACGCGCATGGCGCAGGAAGAGAAGATCGCCTCGGCGCGCCAGCGCTCGCTGCAGCACGAACTCGAGTGGGTGCGCATGGCACCGCGCGCGCGGCAGGCCAAGAGCAAGGCGCGACTGCAGAAGTACGACGAGATGGTGAGCGAGGAGCAGAACGAGAAGATCAGCAACAACGAGATCATCATTCCGCCGGCGCCGCGACTGGGCAACGACGTCGTGATCGTGAAGAAGCTGGTGAAGGGCTACGGCGACCGGCTGCTCATCGACGGTCTCGACTTCTCGCTGCCGCGTGGCGGCATCGTTGGTGTCATCGGTCCCAACGGCGCCGGCAAGACGACGCTCTTCCGCATGATCACGGGCCAGGAGCAGCCGGACAGCGGCTCACTCAAGGTGGGCGACACCGTGCAGCTCGCATACGTCGATCAGTCGCGCACGCTCGATCCGAACAAGAGCGCGTGGGAAGAGATCAGCAACGGCAACGAGATCGTCGTGGTCGGCAAGAAGGAGATGAACAGTCGCGCGTACCTCTCGAGCTTCAACTTCCGCGGCATCGACCAGCAGAAAAAGGTCGGCGTGATGTCGGGTGGTGAGCGCAACCGGCTGCATCTCGCGAAGACGGTGCTCAGTGGCGGCAACCTGTTGCTGCTCGACGAACCGACCAACGACCTCGACGTGGATACGCTGCGCGCGCTGGAAGAGGCGCTGGTGGACTACTCGGGGTGCGCGGTGGTGATCTCGCATGATCGGTGGTTCCTCGACCGGTTGGCGACGCATATCCTCGCGTTCGAGGGGAATTCGGAGGTCGTCTGGTTCGAGGGGAACTACCAGGCGTACATCGAGGACCTCAGGCGCCGGAAGGGAGCGGATGCGGACCAGCCGCACCGGATCAAGTTCAAGCCGTTGGTGCGGTGAAAGGGGTGAGGAGTACGGAATCCATGCGTATCCCAACTGCACTGCTCGGCCTCTGCCTGTGCTCCGTCGTCGCATGCTCGCCTAAGGCTGACACGCCGCCGCCGACTCGTGACGCAGCCGCACAGCGCGCGGTGGACAGCACCATTGGCGCGTCGCGCCTGCCTGGCGCACAGGGCGTGCAGGGCGCATTGAAGGTCTCCGATTCGGCCGCGGCTCGCCGTGCGCTGATGGATCCGCTCGCGGGCAATCCCTAAGACCTCAGAACGTCCAGCGCACGCCGCCGTTCACCGTGCGCCCGGCAAGCTCGCTCCATGCATCCGTCGTCCAGCGCCCGCCACGACCGCGCGCTGGCAGCAGCAGCGGATCGGTGCGGGTCTGCCGCGCATCGGTGAGGTTCTCGAAGTTCACGAAGACGCGGGCCGACCCGAACGTGCGCTCCACCAGCGCGCCGACGATCACGTAGCCGCGGCTCTCGTCCCGATACGGATTCTCCTCGAGCGATTGCGGACCCGTGTAGTAGAACTCGAATCCGACACGCCCACGCTTCTCCCATTCGCGCATCGCCACCACGCCCACGGCATGGCGCGGGATGAGCACTGCCTCCACGCGCCGCGAGCGCGCGTCGTCCCACCGCGTCGCTTCGATGAACGTGTAGCTCGCGGTCACGTGCCACGGCTCTTCGAGATAGCGCGCCACCAGCTCGCCGCCCTGCGTGCGCGCATCGCCGGCGCTCTGCCGCAACGCGAGTCGCGCAAAACCTCCCGGCGTCGCGGGCGGCGCGTCCAGGGCCTGCAGCGGATCAGTGACGCGCGACGCGAAGAGCGTCGCGTTCAACTCGATGGGGCCGACCGGACCACCCAGGTCGATCGATCCGTTCCACGCGCGCTCGAATGTCAGCGATGAACTCGCGGGCAGGTCGACCTGCGCGAGTCCCACGACCTCCGTCTCATCGGTGAGCACCGACGGCGTGAACACGCCGCCGCCCGCCGATGCGCGGAGCGTCCACTCGTCGAAACTACCGGCGTGATTCAAGCGAAGGAGCGCCGACAGCCGAGGGCTGAAGCTCGCGCCATAGACGCTGTGTGCGTCGAATCGGCCAGCTCCGGAGAGCGTAAGGCGGTCGGTCACCGCCACCTCCGCCTGCGCGAACAATGCGGGAGCGTCGGTCGTGAAGTCCGCCGCGGACAGGTCGCGGTTCCGGTAGTCCTCATGCTGGAACGCCACGCCGACGAGTCGCGTGGACCGCTTGCCGATGAAGGTGTACGTCGCTTCGCCGAAGGCGGTGCGATGTCGGTCGCGCTCGCGCGCATCGCCGAACCGGTGCGCGTGCTGTTGCAGCGCGAGCGACCCCCGCGCGGCGAAGATGCCCCGTCCGTCGGCACGCGGAACCCTCGCAACGGCGCCGATGTCACCGCGGCGCGTGTCGAGTCCTTCCACGTACGGTGCGCCATCGGGTGCGACGCGCCCGCCCACCGTGCCGCCGCGCCGATCCTCGACGGTCGCGCCGGAGGTGATGAAGAGCGAACTGCCGTTCGCTCCCTCGCGGAAGAAGCGCGGACGCAGCACCACGCGCTGGTAGCCGGCGAGGTCGCGCCACCCGTCATCGTTCACGTCGGCGCCATCAACGCCCTGCCGGTGCGCACCCGCGAGCACGCTCTGGCTCCAGCGCGCGTTGATGGGCGATGCCACGAACAGCACAACGTCGCTGCCGCCGCGCGAGGTCTGGTTCAGCAGCAGTTCGCGCGTCGCCTCGGCGTCGGCGCGACGTGACACGAGGTTGATCACGCCTCCGAGTGCCTGCGCGCCGTACATCGCGGAGGCGGAGCCCTTGATCACCTCGACGCGTCCGAGGTCCACCGGCGGGATCTGCAGCAGCGACAATCCGCCCGACTGTCCACCGTAGAGCGGCAATCCGTCGGAAAGGATCTGCGTGTAGCGCGGTCCGAGTCCCTGGATGCGGACGCCGGCGCCGCCGAGGGACGGCGACGTGATCTGCACGCGCAGGCCCGACGTCTCATTGAGCAGCATCGAGATGTCGCCCGGCGTCATCATCACCTTCTCCTCGATCTCCTCGCGGTCGAGGACCTCCACGCGCACGGCTTCGTCCTGGATGCGCCGTTCACTGCGCGTGGCGCTCACGACGACGTCCGCGAGTGTTCCCTCGATCTCGCGGAGTTCGATGGCGACGGCGGTGTCCTGTCCCGCACGCAGCACCAACTGCAGCGAGTCCGGCGCGAAGCCAAGCCGCCGGACGTACACGGTGCGCGCGCCAGGAGCTGCGCCGAGCACGACGCGGCCGGCGTTATCGGTGCCGCGCGCGACGCCGCCCAATCGCACCACAGCGCCCGCGACGCCTTCGCCATCATGACGCACTTGTACGCGCACCGTCGCGTCCTGCGCCTGCAGCGCGCGAGCGGCACCCATCGATGAGGCACCGCAGAGCACAGCGAGCGCGAAAGCGCGTGTCGATATTCGCCGCATCCGGGGTATCTTCATGCAGCAAAAGCTAAGGTCGGCTTGCTGCTTTCCACAGGCCCACGGCATGACTCACGACGAACAGCTCGGAATCAGATCACGTCGGTTCGCGCGATACGTCGCGATCGGTGACAGCTCCACCGAAGGGCTCGACGACCCGGATGGCACGGGGAGCTTTCGCGGCTGGGCGGACCGGCTCGCCACGCACGTCGCAGAGGCGCAAGGCGAGCTGCTCTACGCCAACCTCGCCGTCCGCGGACGCCGCACACGGCAGATCCTCGATGAGCAGTTGGAGCCCGCGCTCGCCATGCGTCCCGAACTCGCGACGGTGTTCACGGGCACGAACGACATGATCCAGTCGGGCTTCAAGGTGAGCACGGTCGCCGACGACATCGAGACGATACAGCGCGCATTCCGCGAGGCAGGCGCGACGGCGCTCACCTTCACGGCGCCGGATCTCTCGATCGTGATCCCGTTCGCCAGCCGCGTCGCCTCGCGCGTTGCCGCATTCAACGAGATGCTGCGCGACGTGTCCGCGCGCACGGGCACGATCCTGCTGGACTTCACGAAGTATCCCGTCGCGTTGGATCCGCGCCTCTGGAGCGAGGACCGGCTGCACGCCAACGCGCTGGGCCATGCGCGCATCGCGGCGGCGCTCGCCTGCGCCATCGACATTCCCGGCGTGGACGACCACTGGGCCGATCCGCTGCCGCCGTTCCAGCCACCTGGCGTCTCCACACGCGTGGCGATGGAACTTCGCTGGGCGCACCGGCATTTCCTCCCGTGGGCCTGGCGCCGCGCGCGCGGGCGCTCGTCGGGTGATGGCATCGTCGCCAAACGGCCGGAGCTGTCACTCGTGCTGGCAGGATCAGGATACTCGGACCCAGGGAGCAGATGACGCTGTACGACATCCCCGTCACGACGCTGGACGGCAAGGAGCAGACACTGGAGCCCTGGCGCGGGAAGGCGCTCCTCATCGTGAATGTCGCGAGTCATTGCGGCTTCACGCCGCAGTACACGGGGCTCGAGGAGCTGCATCGCCGGCTCGCACCGCGAGGCTTCGAAGTCCTCGGCTTTCCCTGCAACCAGTTCGGCGAGCAGGAGCCCGGCGATGAAGAGGAGATCGGGAAGTTCTGCTCACTGACCTACGATGTCACCTTCCCGATGTTCGCGAAGGTGGACGTGAACGGTCCCAACGCGCACCCGCTCTGGCAGCATCTCAAGTCCGAACGTCCCGGGCTCCTCGGCACGGAGGCCGTAAAGTGGAACTTCACCAAGTTCCTCGTCGACCACAAAGGAAAGGTCGTGAAACGATACGCCCCGACCGATACGCCAGAAGCGATCGGCCGGGAGGTAGAGAAACTGTTGCGCAACGACTGAGCGCTACATCGCCTCGATCCGCTTCTGCACCATGTCGCGGATGCGGATCTCGAGGTTCCCCATCGACGAGCAGCGCACTTCCGCCGAGCTCGAAGTCACGGGGTTCTTACCCGTGCCGCTGATCGAGGTCGACACGAGCGCGCCGCCGCTCGGGTTCGGCCGCACGCTCGTCACGACCGACATGTGGATCTGGTAGGTCTCGGCGTTC
>JANOTV010000257.1:0-4035 GCA_031416495.1 Gemmatimonadota bacterium | reverse complement strand
TCCAGTTCCTTCTCAAGCTGTGCGATGGTCGCGTTGAGCACCGTCAGCTTCTTGGACCATTCCTTGGAATCGTATTCGCCGACCTCGGCGCGCAACTCGCCTTCGAGACGCTCCTCCTGCACCGTGTCGAGCCGCTCTTCGATCTCGGCGACTGCGGCTTCATCGAGCTCGATGCTGCCCGCGAGCGACTCGGCCTCAGCGGCCGCACGCACCTGCAGGTCGGTGAGCTTCGTGAGGTATTCGTCGCGCAGGCGCGCATAGACGGTCGCGGGCGTCATGGCGCGACGCTCCTCGAGCTTCGCCAGGTAGCCTTCATGCTTCCGCCGCTCCGTGAGGAGCACCTCGAGCGCTTCGATCCGTGACAATTCCGACTTGGGCATCATTGGTCCGTTTGTGCCTATCTGAACGGCATCACCCTGCCGAGGGCGCGCGCCGCCACGATGATCCGCGCTGCGTGCTCGAGACTTTCCATCCGTTGGTGCGCGATGCGCAGCGAGGGACCCGCCGTCACCGCACCATGATTCGCCATCAGCCAGGCATCGTGCGATGCGAGATACGGCCCGAAGGACTCGGCCAGCGCATCAGTGCCCGGAGGTGCATACGGGACCAATGCCACTGGCCCCACCGAATACTCCAATTCAGGAAGCAGGTTAGCCGGCAATGACTCGCCAGCGAGTGCGAACCCCGTTGCCGTCGGTGGATGCGCATGCACCACCGCACCGACATCCGGTCGTCCGCGATAGATCGCGAGGTGAACCGCCACCTCGGACGAAGCATGCTGGGATCCTTTCAGCCGCTCGCCGGACAACGTGATCTCTACCAGATCGATGCCTCGAACATCCACCTTCGAGAAGCCCGCCGGCGTCACGAGCACTCGATCCGGCCCGAGCCGCACGGAGACGTTCCCGTCCTGACCCGCGATCAGTTCACGCTCGTACAGCCGCCTGCACACCAGCACGATCGATCGCCGAGCCTCTGCAAGCGTCGGCACAGCCGACTACTCCGACCGTTGATGGACGATCCGCCCACCCACGATGGTACAGGTGGCGAGGCCCCGCAGTGCCATTCCGCCGTACGGCGTGTTCCGGCCCGTGGACTTGAAGCGCTTGGGGTCGACGACCCACTCGCGCGTCGGATCGAAGATCGAGACGTCCGCGATGCGTCCCTTGGCGAGCGATCCGCCCGGCAGGTGGAAGACCTTCGCCGGCAGGCATGACATGCGATCCACGAGCTGCGACATGGTGAGGATCCCCGGCTCCACGAGCCAGGTGATGTTCACGCCGAGCGCGGTCTCGAGGCCGACGATGCCATTGGGCGCATCGGCGAACTCGCGCTCCTTCTCATCGTAGTGATGCGGCGCGTGATCCGTCACGAGCAGGTCGATGGTTCCGTCCTTCAGGCCCTCCTGCAGGGCGCGCACATCGCGCGCGGTGCGGAGCGGCGGATTCATCTTCGCGTTGGTGTTGTACCCATCGACCGCTTCCTCGGTGAGCGAGATATGATGGCTGCACACTTCCGCCGTCACGTTCACGCCCTGGTCCTTGCCCCAGCGCACGAGATCTACCGAGCCCTTCGTACTGAGATGGCAGAGATGGATGTGCCCACCGGTGAGCTTCGCGAGGAGGATGCACCGTGCGACGTCGATCTCCTCGGACTCGCCCGGGATGCCCTTCAAGCCGAGTCGCGCCGAGATCACGCCCTCGTGCATCGAGCCTCCTTCGGCGAGCGCCATCACTTCGCAATGCTCGACGACGGGAATGCCGAAGGTCTGCGCGTACTCGAGCGCGGTGCGCATGAGATGCGAGTTCTCGACCGGCTTGCCATCGTCGCTGACGGCCACGGCGCCCGCAGCGACCATCTCGCCGAACTCCGCGAGCGTCTCCCCCTTCTGTCCGAGCGAGATGGTGCCGTACGGATACACGCGTGCATAGCCGGCCGCTTCGCCCTGACGCTTCACGAAGCCGACGGTCGCCTGGTTGTCGGTGACGGGCTTAGTGTTCGGCATCGCGCACACGCCGGTGAACCCGCCCGCAGCGGCCGAGTGCGCACCGCTTGCGACGGTCTCGACATCCTCACGGCCCGGCTCGCGCAGGTGCACGTGCACGTCGATCATTCCCGGAGCCACCACCTGCCCTGCGCACTCCACGACGAGCGCGCCGTCGGGCCCGGCGATCGAGCCACCAACGGATGTGATCTTGCCGGCCGTGATCAGCAGGTCACCGACGGCGTCGAGTCCCAGCGATGGGTCGACGATGCGGCCGCCCTTCAGCAGCACGGGACGTTCCGTCATGAGGCACTCCCCTTCCTGGCGACGTCGGCGAGGGCGGCACGTCCGCCCGCGAGCAGGTAGAGCACGGCCATGCGCACGGCCACGCCGTTGGTGACTTGATCGAGGATCACGCTGTGAGGACCATCGGCCACGTCGGAGTCGATCTCGACTCCACGGTTCATCGGGCCGGGGTGCAGGATGAGGACGTCGCGTGGGGCGCGCTCGAGACGCGCGCGCGTCACGCCGAAGACGCGATTGTATTCGCGCAGCGACGGGATGTAGCCGGCCTGCATGCGTTCGAGCTGCAGGCGCAGGATGTTGAGCGCGTCGGCCCACTCGATGGCGGCCTCGATGCGATCGAACACCTGCACGCCCATCTCGCGGATGGCGCCCGGCAGCAGCGAACGCGGGCCGCACACCGCGACCTCGGCGCCCATCGCCTGCAGGCCCCAGATGTTCGAGCGCGCGACGCGCGAGTGCAGCACGTCACCGCAGATGCAGACGCGCTTGCCTTCGAGGCTTCCGAGCTTGTCGCGCAGCGTGAGGAGGTCGAGCAGGCCCTGCGTCGGATGCTCGCAGGTGCCATCGCCGGCGTTGATGACGTTCGACTCGATGCGTTCGGCGAGGAAGCGCGCGGCGCCCGAGTGCGGATGACGCACCACCACCATGTCGATGCGCATCGCCTCGAGGTTGCGCGCCGTGTCGACGAGGGTCTCGCCCTTCGATACGCTGGAGCCCGTCGATGCGACGTTCACCGTGTCGGCGGACATGCGCTTCTCGGCGAACTCGAACGAGATGCGCGTGCGCGTCGACGGCTCGAAGAAGAGGTTGACGATGGTCATGCCGCGGAGCGTCGGCACCTTCTTGATGGTCCGCTCGGAGATCTCCTTCAGCGGCTCGGCGACATCGAGAATCGTCGTGATCTGCTCGCGGGAAAGGCCTGCGAGCCCCAGCAGGTCCTTGCCGAGCAGCGCGCTATTCACGAGGGAGCGCCGAGGAGCACGACTTCGTCGCGGCCGTCGAGCGCGGGGACGAAGACATCCACACGGCCGCCGGGCAGCACATCGAGCTTCTTGCCCACGACATCCGCGTGGATCGGCAGCTCGCGTCCGCCGCGATCGATGAGGACGGCGAGCATGATGCGCTCAGGGCGTCCGAAGTCGGCGAGTTCGTCGAGCGCCGCGCGGATGGTGCGGCCCGTGTACAGCACGTCGTCGACGATCACGACGACCTTCCCTTCGAGCGCGGTGGGACGGTACGTCTGCCCGACGACGGGGCGCGGCCCGATGGTCTGCAGGTCATCGCGATAGAGCGTGATGTCGAGGGCGCCGCGCGGGATCTCGGCCTTCTCGCGCTCGCGAATCACGTCGGCGATGCGCTCGGCGATCTGCACGCCACGGCGCTGGATGCCCACGAGCAGCAGTCCTTCGACGCCGGCATTGAGTTCGATGATCTCGTCCGCCATGCGGGAGATCGTCCGGGCAACGGCTCGGCCGTTGAGAATGACTGTAGGTGTCTGAGACATCCCCGGAAATATGCGGTGGCTCCCACGCTTGCGGGAGCCGACCGGCACGGCAAAGTCAGGCGGCGTGCCGCTCGGGAGGCTCGGACGGGGAGCCTGGGCGGATGCCGTTCCGCGTGAGGTAGACCTTTTCGGATCCGCCACCGGTGGCTGGTCGAGGAATACCACAAAGGCCTTAAAACCGGTTGCGACATGGAGGGCCGCAACCTCAGACACGCCGACAAGCTCCTCCCCCTCCTCGGAG
>JANOTV010000256.1:0-3526 GCA_031416495.1 Gemmatimonadota bacterium | reverse complement strand
GACCTGCGCGATTTCTATGGGCGTCACGGCGGCGAGGGGTCGCTCGGCGGCCGCATCGGCGAGGAGATGTCGCTGAGTCTCGTGATGGGCAGCGAGCGGTGGCGCGCGGTCGCGGCGCGGGATCCCTTCACGATGCTGCGCAGCGACGATCCGTGGCGCGCCAATGGGTCGATGGACGTGGGGAAGCTCGATCTCACGTCCGTGCGACTTTCGATCGATACGCGTGACCGCGTCACATCGCTCTGGTTCGGTGGATGGTTCATCAAGGCCGATCTGGAGCGAGGACGAGGCATGATCGGGCGCGACCCCGGCAATGACCTGATCCTCGTGACGCCTGAGGACGTGAACTACACGCGTGGTTTCATCGATGCACGCCGGTACACGCGCATCTCGCACGGGACCGCGGTGAATGCGCGGATCGTCGCCGGCGGATGGCTCGGCGGCGATCAGCTGCCGCTGCAGCGTCGCGTGTCCATCGGCGGACCGGGTTCGGTGGAGGGTTACGACTTCCGTCGTTCGCTGTACGACACGGATGTCTTCACCTGCGGCGGGATCGCATCGCGCACCGGGCGGCCGACGCTCTGCGACCGCATCGCGCTCGCGCAGCTCGAACTGCGGCAGGATTTCAACCTGGATATGGTGCGGTCCGACCAGCGCGATGACTGGTGGCGCCTGGGGTTCAACACGCGCGGCGCCTGGGTGCTGTTCGCCGACGCAGGCCGCGGGTGGGGGGTGCAATCGGGCGCGGCCGGGATCCGCGAGGAGAGCGGGCTGCCTCCGCTCTCGACGTTCCGCACAAGCATCGGTGCGGGCCTCGACTTCGGATCGCTCGGCGTCTACGTCGCGAAGGCGACGAGCACCGGACGAGAACCGATGAACGTGATCGTGCGACTGGGGCGTCGATTCTGAGGTGACGATCGATCGGCACGACTTCCTGGCGGTGCTTTCCGCGGTGGTGCTCAGCGCACCACTCGCGGCGCAGGCGGGCCCGCGGGTGGAGATACAGCTGCCCACGGCATCGCGACTGACGACGGACGGACCGCTCGTGCGTTCGCGTTCGATGCTCAGTGATGCGAAGACGCGGGAGCTGCTGCGCAGCGGCTTCCCGGCCCGCCTGCATTATCGCGTGGAGCTGTGGGCCGATGGGCGCTACTTCGACGAGTTGCAGCGCACCGCGGAGTGGGATGTGATCGTCAGGTTCCGCGGCGTCGAACAGACGTACGAGGTGATGCAGATCGTGGGCGACCACGTGCTCTCGCTCGGCGCATTCGCGCGACTCGACGATGCGGAAGCGGCGGTGTCACGGCCGGTGCGGGTGCCGATGAGCGCGCCCGCGCGGAATCGACGCTTCTACTACCGTGTGGCGCTCGACGTCGAGGCGATGTCCGTGTCCGACCTCGATGAAGTGAGTCGCTGGCTGCGCGGAGAACTGCAGCCGGCGGTGCGAGGCGAGGCGAATGCGGGCACGGCGTTCACGCGGGGGCTCCGCGCGCTGTCGACGCGGCTGTTGGGTGGCGAGCGGCGCGAGTATGGGGCGCGGTCGGCGACGTTCAGGTCGGCGACGTTCAGGTCGGCGACTTGAGGTGTGAGACTGTGGGGTCGGTGATCTCGGCGGCAGTTCCAGCCACCAGCATGCGTTCCCGGGCACGAAGTTCGCGCACGACATCGCTCCCGTAGAACAGGCGGATGTAATGCGCCTGAGTGGGCGTCAGGCGGCGCACCGCCCACGCGAGATGCACGAAGTGCGGTTCCACCGGCTTGTGCAACAGGCGCATCCCGCATTCGTCCAGCAGGTGATTCGCCTTGCGCGTGTTGCAGCTCGAGCAGGCGGTCACGACGTTCGTCCAGCTGTTGAGCCCGCCGCGCGACATGGGGATCACGTGATCGCGGGTGAGCGACTCCCGGGGGCGCAGCTCGAAGCTCGGCCGCGCGCAGTACTGGCACTTGTAGCCATCGCGCGCAAAAAGGAACGTGTTGGTCACCTGCCGGCGGAACCGGCGCGGGACGTGCACGAACTTGCGCAGCCGGATCACTGCCGGCCGCGGGAGAGCCAGGTGCTCGGAGTGAACCGAGCGATCGCTGTCCGCCTCCACGATTTCGGCCTTCCCGTCGATGACGAGACGCAGGGCCCGCTTGAGCGGGACCATCGTGAGTGGTTCGAAGGAAGCGTTCAGCGCAAGACAGCCGACCGTCACTCACACCTCCGCGAGTATCACGGAAGCTAACGGCCGGTGACTGCGTCGCGCCACTCGACGCGCCACTCGACGAGGCGGCGCGAGATCGCGGCGACCCTAGCCGGCAGTCGCTCGTCGAGTCCCGCCACCACGCCGTCCCTCATGCGCTCGACGCCTGCGATCACCACGCGCCCGACCCGCATGCCGTGTGACGCGCAGATCAGCGCCGCCGCGGGATCGTTCACGTCGCCGTAGATCGGATCGATCGAGAACGTCGCGAAGTCGGCCTGCTTTCCAGCCTCGAGCGACCCCACCTCGGCATCCAGGCGAAGCGCCTCGGCGCCGCCGAGCGTGGCGAGCCGGAGCGCAGCCCGAGCAGAGAGGAGATCACCGCAACCCGCGAGCGCGCGCTGCTGTAGCACGGCCAGCCGTGCCTCGGTGAGCATCTCCATCTGGTTGTTCGATGCCATCGAATCGGAGCCGAGGCCGACGCGCGCACCGGCGGCGAGCAGGTCGGCCAGCGGCGCGACGCCATGCCCGAGCTTGGAGTTCGATGCCGGGCAATGCGCGACGCCGCAGCCGGTGTTCGCGATCGTGCGCACGTCAGGCGCGGTGGCGCGTACGCAGTGGATGAGCAGCGTGCCGGCGCGCATCAGCCCCGCCGCGCGCAGCAACTCGATCTCGCCCGTGCCGCGCACTTTCACCTGGATGCCGCGCCCCACGAGGAAATCCGCGAAGGGACCGGCGGCCTCGGTGACGAGCGCATGCTCGTCGGCGCTCTCGGCGATGTGCACCGCGACCGGCAGTCGCTCGGAGGCGGCATAGCGCGCCACCGCCGCGAAGAGCGCATCGCTCACGGAGTACGGCGCATGTGGGGAGACGCCGACCCGCACGAGCGCGTTCGCCGCCCCCCGCGCCTGCATCGCCGTCACCTTCGCGCGAAGACCCGCGAGCGACGCGTCGGCATCCGCGGGATCCGGCCCGAACACCTCGCGGTACGCGATGCCGCGCACGCCCATCGCGCGCATCGCGTCGAAGCCGGCATCGGAATCGGCGGTGTCGCCGAAGGTGGTGATGCCCGCGCGCAGACCCTCGGCGATGCCGACCGTCGCGGAGTCGAGCAGGTCGGCCTCGCCCAACACGCCGGCGCGCGCCTGCGTGAGGGTGCGCATCCACTCGAAGAACGGAAGATCCTCGAGGAACCCCCGCATGGCCGTGAGGTCGAGATGCGTGTGCGCATTCACGAGCCCGGGCGTGAGGATCGCATCACCGAGCTGTTCATCGCGTCCACCCGCCGGCGCCTGGGCAGTGGGCCCGACCCATGCGATGCGGTCGTCCTGCACGATGAGCGT
>JANOTV010000255.1:0-1909 GCA_031416495.1 Gemmatimonadota bacterium | reverse complement strand
CGTTCGCGCCGTTGCAACTCGATCCGCACCCTCTCATGACGCTCAGTGTCGGCGGCCGCTGGGACCGAATCGGATTCTCTGTCGACGACCGCTTCTTCAGTGATGGCGACGACGACAGCGGCGAGCGGGACATGACCGCCGCGAGCGGCCACCTGGGCGCCGTGTGGCGGCCAAGTGCGGCCTTCGCGCCCTATGCGAACCTCTCGACGGCCTTCGAGACGCCGACCACCACCGAACTCGCGGTGAGCCCGGACGGGTCGGGCGGCTTCAATCCGTCGCTCGATCCGCAGCGCGTGACCACTCTCGAGCTTGGCGCGCGCGGACGCATCGGCTCGCGGGCGAGCTATGAACTCGCGCTCTTCGACGCCGGCGCGGACGACGCCATCGTGCAGTTCCTCGAGACCGGCGGCCGTGCGTTCTTCCGCAACGCGGGCCGCACGAGGAGCCGCGGAGTGGAGTTCGGCCTGCGTGCCGCGCCGACCGACTGGCTCGAGCTGCGCACGGCATGGACCCACGCCGACTATCGGTTCACCGAATATCGCGTTCCCGCGGTGGGTCGGCCGGCGCCCGCACTCGACACGCTCGACGGCCATGCGATGGCCGGTGTCCCATCGAACGTGCTGCGCCTCGGGGCGCGCACGATGTGGCGCGACTTCTCGCTCGACGTGGACCATACCGTGCAGGGCTCTCAGTGGGGTGACGATCGCAACACCGTGCGCGTGGACGGCTGGGGCGATGGACAACTCAACGTGCGAGGCGCCTGGACCGGACCACTGGGCGGATGGCGCGTGGAGCCGTTCGTCGCGGTGCAGAACGCCCTCAACGTCGACTACGTCGGTGCGATCACGCTCAACGGCTTCGGTGGCCGCGTGTTCGAGCCGTCGCCGCTTCGCCACTGGTACGCGGGCATTGAGATCTCCGCGCCCATCGTCCGGTGATTTACTGCGCATGATGATTAGATTCTTCGCACCATGCCCACCGACAAACAGAACGACCTTGCATTCGAAGTCCGCGACTCGCCCATCTCCGGCCAGGGCGCCTTCGCCATCCGTCCCATCAAGAAGGGCGAGCGCCTGATCGAGTACGTCGGTGAGCGCATCGCGCATCCCGTCGCCAACGAGCGCTACGACGACGACTCGATGGAAGAGCACCACACCTTCCTGTTCTCCGTGTCGAGCCGCACGGTCATCGACGCCACGCACACGGGCAACGAGTCGCGCTACATCAATCACTCGTGCGATCTCAACTGCGAGTCCGAGGTCGAGCGCGGGCGCGTGTACATCTTCTCGCTGCGCGACATCAAGGTCGGCGAAGAGCTCCACTATGACTACGCGTACGAGCGGAGCGGGGACGAGACCGAGAAGGAGGAGGCGCAGTACCGCTGCCTCTGCGGCGCGAAGCATTGCCGCGGCTCGATCATGGAGGCGAAGGAGGACTTCCTGAAGCGCCAGAAGACGATGGTGAAGAACGCGGCCGCGAGGACGCGCGCAAAGAAGGCGGCGGCACTCGCGCTGGCGCGCGCGAAGAAGGCGGCAGCACTCGCGCGCGCGAAGCGCGCGGCGGTGAAGCAGAAGAGCGCGGGGCGCTAGGTCTTCAACCGTCTGAATGGTACGATGCCGCTGGTGACACGGGCGACCAGCGGTGCATCTGCTGGGTATGCCATGTCAATCCGAGCCGTTTCGATTGCGCCCGCGCGAGCGGATTGTCGTTCGTCGGTCGTGGCTCGCGTGTTTTATCCCGAATCGCCATGAGTAGCGGAGTGCGACGCGGAGGCTGATGTGATCACTGACACGCGTTCCCTTCGGCAAGCTAGCCATGGTGCGGGCCAGCTGGAGCGATACGCTGTCGTCGCTACAACCGTGAGGAATCTCTGGACAGATGGCCGTACGTCGTAGCCGGCGACCTGCAC
>JANOTV010000254.1:0-6744 GCA_031416495.1 Gemmatimonadota bacterium | reverse complement strand
TGCCGCCCAGTGCCGCGAGCAGCATGAGTGCGTTGCAGTCGCCGAGGTGCCCAATGCGGAAGACCTTGCCATTGAGGCGACCGAGGCCTGAGCCGAGCGCCATGTCCCAGCGTCTGGATGCCGCGTCGATCACATGGCGCGCATCTTTCCCTGCGGGGACGACGATCGCCGTGACCGTGTTCGAGAGCCGCTCGGGATCACGGGCGCAGAGTTTGAGTCCCCAGGCATGGACGGCGCGTCGCACGCCCTCCGCGAGTCGCGCGTGACGTGCCGCGACGCTTCGCATGCCGCCTTCTTCCTCGATCATGTCGAGCGCTTCACGCAGCCCGAAGAGATGCGCGAGCGCCGGCGTATACGGGAAGTAGCCCTCGTCGTTATGCAGTATCTGCGGGCGCAGGTCGAAGTACGAGCGCGGGCATGTGCCCGTCTCCACGAGCGCGAGCGCCTTCGGCGAGACGCAGAGCATGCCGAGCCCGGCGGGCATCATGAAGCCCTTCTGCGATCCGCAGATGGCGACATCGACGCCCCATTCATCGAAGCGGAACTCGAGCGAACCGATGGAACTCACGCCGTCCACGAGCAGCAGCGCGGGATGACCGGCATCGTCCATCGCCTCGCGGATGCCCGCGATGTCGTTCGTAACGCCGGTGGCCGTCTCGTTGTGCACCACGAGCACGGCCTTGATCGCCTGCGACGTGTCGGCCGCGAGGGCCGCACCGACCCGCGCGGGATCGAGCGCCTCTCCCCACTCCATATCCATGACGTCGACGCGAAAGCCGAGTCGCTCGGCGGAGTCGATGAACAGGTGTGAGAACTGTCCGAAGCGAGCGGACAGGACACGATCGCCGGGAGACAGCGTGTTCGTGAGCGCCGCCTCCCACATGCCCGTGCCCGTGGAGGCGAAGATGAACGGACGTCCTTCGGTCGCCCCGAACACCGGCTTGATGTCACGCATCAGTCCGTGCGTGAGCTCGGGGAAGGTGCTCGACCGGTGATCTTCCTGCGCGCGGTGCATGGCGCGCAGCACACGATCGGGAACGTTCGTCGGACCGGGAACGAAGAGGTGGTGACGTCCTGGCATCGGGGACCACGCGTGTGTCGAGTGAGCAAGCAGCACGCCGCTGTGAACGGCATCTCCACGAATGTAGCTTGCAGGCATGGCAGCGCCCACCGTCCTTCCCTCGTCAAGCACCCGTATCTTCCGCTAACGACCCGCGAGTCTCGGTCGGCAGCAAAGCAAACGACCCCTTCCTGCTGGAAGGGGCCGTTTGTGTCTTCGCGATGCCCGGAGCGAGAATCGAACTCGCATGAGGTTGCCCTCGCGGGATTTTGAGTCCCGTGCGTCTGCCAGTTCCGCCATCCGGGCGACGCAGGGAAGCTAACTCGTCCCGCCACGGCTTTGCAGTCAGCCTCGCGGACGCCGAGTCGCGGCTGGCGGCCGGCGCGAGCCGGGCCCCGGCGGTCCGCGCCGGTCGCCATCTCGCATCTCCATCACGCGTCGGCGGATCTGCTCCTCCATCCCGAAATACCGTGCGCGCTGAATCGGCGTCATGAACGTCGCGAGCTCGTTCTGTTCCGCCTCGATGAGTTCCGTGCGCTGACGCTGCACGAGCATCATCCGGTCGAGCAGCGCCTCGACCTCGGCCTGTCGAGCGGTGTCGCCGGCGCGCAGCTCGGCGCGGAGGCTCGAACGCACCGTGCGCTCCTGCTGGAACAGGTCACGCCGCTGTGCCTCGAACCGACGGTTCGACGTCTGCAGCTTCCGCATCTGGTCGTCCGTCAGGCCGAGCTGCGTCTTCATCATCTGGCCCATGCGCTGACGTACGCGCTGCTCGAGCGAATCACGCTCGGCTGACGGCGGCGGCACCGGCTCTTGCGCCTGCATGGCAGACGAGGCCGAGGCGATCAGCATGATCGCGCACAGGAAACGCACTCGATTCCGCATCAGAAGCCCTCCGGCTCGTTGACCAGCGCACGATGCATCGAGACCGGCTCGGCCTCCACCGTCGCGTCCACCTGTTCCAGCTCTGCGAGCAGCGTCGTGAGGTCCTCGTCACTCAGGTCGGAGAGTCCGCCCGTGACGCTCAGACCGCTCGAAGCGACCAACCGCGCCTCTCCTGCGCTGTCGGTCATGCCCATGCTGCTGTCGGGCATGCCGTCGACCGTCGCACCGCCCGAGGGTCCGAAGGTGCGCGTGAGCACCGTGAGCGACAGCGTGACCACGAGCACCAGCGACGCAGCGGCCGCGAGGACTTGCCGCGACAGCCAGGTCCGTCGCACCGGCGTCGCGGCGCGCCGCGCGTCCCTCGTGTGCAGGCGCAACGGAGCCCGCTCCACGAGACGGCCTTCACCGATTGTCGCGCGCTGCACCGCCGCGGTTATCGCAGCGACGGACACAGATGGCGTCGCCGCCTCGACGGCTGTCACGGTCGCGACGAGGATCGAAAGCTCCTCGCGACACGCCGCGCAGTGCGCGACATGCTCGTTGACCCGCGCCCGCTCGGCGGCGGACAGCGCATCGTGCGCCATCAGCGGCAGGAGGTCCCTCAGGTCGTCGTTCAGGCAGTCATTCATCGCTCAGATACTCCTTGATCGTTCGCAGGGCATTGTGGTAATGCACCCGGCACGCGCCTTCCGTGCTGTCCACGACACCAGCTATCTCGCCATACGGCATCCCGTCCGTCACGCGCAGCATGAACACCTCGCGCTGCATCGGCGACAACCGGGCCACCGCTTCATTCACCTTCCGCGCCGTCTCGTCCGCGACGAGTCCATCCAGCGCGTCGTACTCGACCACCGCATGCCCTTCCTCCAGCTCCACGCCGTCCCGTCGTCGCCGCTCCGAACGCTTGCGGTCGAGGATCAGTCGCTTGCAGATGGTGAAGAGCCATGTGCGCAGGGCGCTGTCGGCGCGGAACGACTCCATGGAGTTGAAGGCGCGCACGAATGTGTCCTGCACGAGTTCCTCGATGCCATCGCGCTCACCGAGGCTTGCCGCGAACCGAGCCAAGGGCTGAGCATGGCGCTCCACAAGCGTCGCCGCCGCCCGCTCATCACCCTTTTGCCAGCGGGCGATCAGTTCGGCGTCGGTAGCCTGCTTTGGCGCTGCACCCTGGTCTCCCATGTACTCACTGGATAAGACGCCACCGGCCGGTTGGTGTTAAACTATGGCCGTGAACACGGAAATCGTCGCCCACCGGGGCGCCTCGCGCGAACGACCGGAGAATACCTTCGCCGCTTTCCAGCTGGCAATGGAACTGGGTGCCGACGCCGTCGAACTGGACGTGCATCGCACCGCCGACGGAGTCATCGTCCTGCACCACGATCCGACCATCACGGGTCCATCGGGCGCCAAGCTCCCTATCGCCACGATGCCGCACGCTGCACTCGCTTCATTCCGGGTGCGCGGTGAACCCATCCCGACGCTCGCCGAGGTGCTCGCCTTGCTCGATGGCCGCCTCACGGCGTACTGCGAGCTCAAGGGGCGCGACACCGCGGAAGGCACCCTGTACTGCATCGCCGCCTCAGGCGCCGGGAACCGCGCCGCGGTCCACGCCTTCGATCACCGCCAGGTGGCCGAGGCGCTGCTTTTGGCGCCTGATGTCCCGCGTGGAGTGCTCGAGGCGAGTTACCCGATCCATGCGCTGCACGCACTGCGCAGCGTGCAGGGCCGCGATATCTGGCGTCATTGCGAACATGTCGACGAGGCGCTCGTCCAGGAGGCACATGCCGCGGGCGCCCGGGTCATCGCGTGGACCGTCAACGACGCCGCGATGATGGAACGCTTCATTCACATGGGGGTGGACGCGCTCTGCACCGATGACGTGCGCCTCGCGCGGACCGTGCGCGGCTCGTAATTTCTCCGTCGTAACAGGAATACATCTCCTTCCAGGGACCTCACGCTCGATGCGACATCCATCTCTGCATTTCGTGCTCGCGCTCGCGCTCGGCGGTTGCGCCGGCGCAACGGCGAGCCAGGCGCCGGCCCCGGTGGCCGAGAGCCCGGCACCAGCGGCGGCAAACGATTCCAAGGCCGCACCGCGGCTCGCCGGCGCTCTCTCCAAGCCCGGCGCCGATCCCTTCGCCAGCACCTACCAGCCCGGCGCATCGCGCGCGACGGTGCTGCGCAACGTCAACATCTTCACTGCGGCCGGTCCGCTCATCCGCGGTGGCTCGCTCCTCATCGTCGACGGCAAGGTGACGGCGATCGGCGCGACGGTGAACGCACCGAACGACGCGGTCGTGATCGACGGCCAGGGCAAGTACGTCACGCCCGGTCTCATCGACACGCACTCGCATCTCGGCGTCTATCCGGCACCGGGCACGGCGGCGCACAACGACGGCAACGAAGCCACGGCGCCAGTCACGGCGCATGTGTGGGTGGAGCACTCCGTCTGGCCCCAGGACCCGCAGTTCCCGCGCGTGCTCGCCGGCGGCACCACCACCATCCAGGTGCTTCCCGGTTCGGCGAATCTCATCGGGGGCCGCAGTGTGACGCTCAAGGTCGTGCCCGCGCGTTCAGTGCAGGAGATGAAGTTCCCGGGTGCACCACACGGCCTCAAGATGGCGTGCGGTGAGAACCCGAAGCGCGTGTACGCCAGCCGCGGGCCCGCCACGCGCATGGCCAACGTCGCCGGATATCGCGCGGCATGGATCCAGGCCGAGCAGTATCGCCGCCGCTGGGACAAGTGGCTCGAGAAGTCCGAGGGCGATCCGCCGACGCGCGATCTCGGAATGGAGACACTCGCGGAAGTGCTGCGCGGCAACATCCTCATCCATAATCACTGCTATCAGGCCGATGAGATGATGCAGATGATCGACATCTCGAAGGAGTTCGGCTACAAGATCCGCTCGTTCCATCACGGCGTCGAGACGTACAAGATCGCCGACGTGCTCGCGCGCGAAGGGATCAGCGCGTCGATCTGGTCGGACTGGGGCGGCTTCAAGATGGAAGCGCTCGATGGCGTGAAGGCGAACGTCGGACTTACGCACATGTCGGGCACACGCACGATCGTCCACTCCGACGATCCGTCGTACGCGCAGCGCCTCAACCAGGAGGCGTCGAAGTCGCTCGCGGCGGCGCGTCTCGCCGGACTCACGATCAGCGAGGACGAGGCGATCCGCTGGATCACGATCAACGCCGCGTGGGCACTGGGCATCGAGGAGCAGACCGGCTCGCTCGAAGTCGGCAAGAACGCCGACGTCGTGCTCTGGTCGTCCAGCCCGTTCAGCGTCTATGCGCGCCCCGAGAAGGTGTGGATCGACGGCGCGCTGCGGTTCGATCGCGCAGACGCGTCACAACGCTGGCGTACGGACTTCGAGCTCGGATACGTGCCAGAGCCCAATGGAGGTAACCGCTGATGCGCATGCACACTGCACTTCGACATTCCGCAATGCTGGTGCTCGTCGCCACCGCATCCGCCCAGGGCATCAGTGCCCAGACGATCGCCGTGACCGGTGGCACCGTCTATCCGGTGGCCGGCCCGCGCATCGAGAACGGCACCGTGATCATCCGTGATGGCAAGATCGTCGCGGTCGGAGCGAACCTCGCGATCCCCGATGGAGCCGTGCGCGTCGACGCACGCGGCAAGTGGATCACGCCGGGATTCATCAACAGCGCGACGACGCTCGGCCTGAGCGAGGCGGGCGGCCCGCGGTTTTCGGGCGGTTACAACGACGTCGATGCTCGCGGCGAGCACGGCATCGCGGCGAACTTCGAGGCGTGGCGCGGCATCAATCCCGTGAACACCTTCATCGCGCCGGCACGTCAGGAAGGCGTCACGTCTGTGGTCGTCTCACCGAGCGGTGGCATGGTAGGCGGCAAGACGGCGGTGATCGACCTCATCGAGGCGAATGCCGTGGGGCCGATGGTCCGCCGCGCACCGGTTGCGATGGTGGGACAGTTCGGGAATCCCGGCAGCGGCGAGACGGACTCGCGCGCCGAGTTCTGGGCGAAGTGGCGTGCGCTGTTCGACGACGTGAAGTCGTACCAGACACGTCGCGCCGCGTTCGAGACGGGCGACACACGGACGTTCGCCGCGTCGAAGGCGAACCTCGAGGCGCTCATCCCCGTCGTGAGCGGACAGATGCCGCTCACGCTCTCGGTGGATCGCGCGTCGGATATCATCGAGGCCCTCTCGTTCGCCCGGGAATACGGCGTGAAGCTCTGGATCAGCGGTGGCGCCGAGGCGTGGATGGTGGCGCGCGAGATCGCCGCAGCCAATGTGCCCGTCTTCACTGGTGCGATGAACAACATCCCCGGCGACTTCAGCTCACTGGGACAGCGACAGGAGAACGCGGCACTCCTGCGCGCTGCCGGCGTGACTGTCGTGCTGATCGGCAATGGACCCGGTGGCAACGCCTCGTTCAACGTGCGCAACATCAGGCAGGAAGCCGGCAACGCGGTCGCCTACGGCATGTCGTGGGACGAAGCACTCCGCGCGATCACCATCGTGCCCGCGGAGGTGCTGGGCATCTCGGGGCAGGTCGGCGCGCTGCAGGCCGGCCAGGATGCGAACCTGGTGGTGTGGAGCGGCGATCCGTTCGAGTTTTCGTCGGTCGCCGAGCACGTCTATGTGCGCGGCACCGAGATCACCACGAAGAGCCGCCAGCAGATGCTGACGGAGCGCTACAAGACGCTGCCTCCGGCGTACACAACGCCGTAACAGGACAGAAGGAACAACGGCCCGGCGCGACGAATTTGGTGGGGCCGGGGCGTTGTCGGTCATTGCGTGGGTTCGGTGT
>JANOTV010000253.1:0-12626 GCA_031416495.1 Gemmatimonadota bacterium | reverse complement strand
GCGCTGCCCAAGCGCGCGTCGCGGTTCGTGCCGGGCGACCTGCTGCGCATGCTGCACCTGGTGGTGGAGATCGAACCGCATCTCAAGCGCAGCTCGCAGCAGCAGATGCTGTTCGAGACGCTGCTCGTGCGCTTCGCGCTGCTGGACCGCACACTCGACATCGAGGACGTGCTCAAGGGCGCGGGTGGCGCCGGTGGTTCGCCAGCCGCGGTCGGCAATCCGTCGAGCGGTTCGCCGCCATCCAAGCGTGTGGCGCCTCCGCCGCGCGCCGAGGATCCCAGCGCGCCGGTCATCGCCGACCTTCAGTCGTCGCGCAGCGACGACCTGCCCGTCTCGCTCGACATCAACCGCCTCTCCGAACTCTGGGACGACATCGTCGACCTCGTGAACACCGAAGGCCGTGCGCTGCTCTCGTCGACGCTCGCGCATGCCGCGCCCACTGCGGTCACGGCGGGCGGTGTGATCACCATCACCGTCTCGTCCGACGCGCATTCCGACATCATCGCGGGCGGTGAAGCGTCGCTCCTCTCGGCACTCCGCAAGCGGTTCGGTGGTGTAACAAAGGTGAACGTGCGCACCGTACTGCCCGAGGGAGACCGCGCGCCGCGCCGCCTGAACGAGACCGCCGTGAAGGCCGACCGGATGGCGACGTTGCGCAAGCAGTCCCGGTTGCTCGATGCGGCGGTCGATGCACTCGACCTCGAACTGCTCGATTGAGTCCCACGTTCGCGCTTCCACCATCGGCGACGTCCACCTAATGTTCTGTCGACAATGACCGATTTCATGAAGATGTTGCAGCAGGCCCAGCAGGTCACCGGCAAGCTGCAGGAAGTCCAGGACGCGCTCGCGCAGCTCACCCTCACCGGCTCCGCCGGCGGCGGGATGGTGACTGCCGTGGTGGACGGCAAGGGCAACGTGAAGCGCATCTCCATCGAGCCCTCCGTCGCGAACCCGGCCGACGTCGAGATGCTCGAGGACCTCGTGACGGTGGCCGTGCAGGAGGCGCAGAAGAAGGCGCGCGAGGCGGCGGAGGAAGAGATGAAGAAGGTCGCGGGCGGCCTGGGCCTCGGTGGACTCCCGTTCAAGCTTCCGTTCTGACGCCGGCATGTCTGCCATCGAGGATCTCGTCACGGAGCTCTCGCGGCTTCCGACCATCGGGCGGAAGTCGGCGCTGCGCCTCACGTATCACCTGCTGAAGCAGCCGGCGGAGCAGGGCAAGCGCCTCGCCGATGCGCTCGTCTCGCTCGCGGAACGCATCCATCCGTGCGTCGAGTGCTTCAACCTCACGGAATCGGAGCGCTGCTCCCTCTGCACGGACCCCCGTCGCGATCCGTCGATCGTCTGCGTGGTGGAGGAAGCATTCGACATCCCGTCGATCGAACGGGCAGCAGAGTTCCGCGGGTTGTATCATGTGTTGGGTGGGAGGCTGTCGCCGCTCGATGGGATCGGCCCTGGGGACCTCACGGTCGAGGCCCTGGTGCGCCGGGTGGCGAAGGGGCAGATCCGCGAAGTCATCGTCGCGACGAACCCCAAGCTCGAGGGAGAGGCGACAGCGCTGTATCTTCAGGAGCAGCTTCGGGCATCCGGCGTCATGGTGAGCCGGCTCGCGCGGGGACTGCCCGTCGGCGGAGACCTCGAGTACGCTGACGGTGTGACCATCGCGCAATCCTTATCCGCGCGGAGAGCGATGTGAGCACGAAACGGAGCGGTGGATCGCTGTGGTTCGGCTTGGGATTGGCCACCGGTCTGGTGGCAGGCGTCGCATGGTGGGCGCAGCAGCAGGAGACACACAGCAGGGCGCTCTACAGCCGTCGGCCGATCAGGCGGCTGGCGGCACTGGGATTCATCAGTGGACGTCCGACCATTGAGTCCGTGGTGACGTTGCGCGATTATCTGGGCTGGGAACGCAATCAGGTGCTTCGTCGCCGAGCCAGGCAGCTGCTCACGCGGTTCGAGAAGGCCCTCGCATAGGACGGGATCATGGCGGTTGGTTCTGCAAGCTGGTCATTCACTGAAGAGGATTTCAGCGCCATCACGAGGACGCTCCAGCGATTCCTCCACGAGACCAACGCGCGCTGCGCGCTGCTCGTGGACCGCTCGGGGCAGCTCGTCGCGACGGTGGGTGAACAGCCGAACTTCGACCCCACTGCCTTCGCGACTCTCACCGCCGCGGACTTCTCGGCGAACGACCAGCTCGCGAAGCTGATCGGCGAGAGCGACTTCACCTCGCTCTTCCACCAGGGCGAGAAGGAATCGATGTACCTCGCCGACATCGCGCGACGGGTGATCCTCGTCGCGCTCTTCGACAACCGCACCACCCTCGGGCTCGTGCGGCTCAAGATCAAGGAGACCGTGATCGAACTGACGCAGTTGTTCCACGAGGTGTTCGCGCGCGGAAAGGCCGCAGCGTCGCAGCCCGGCCTGCTCGCCGGCGCTGATGACGAAATCGACCAGTTGTTCGGATAAGGAGAACAACCATGTCGATGATCAACTACGCGTCACGCGAGATCAACTGCAAGATCGTGTACTACGGGCCGGGACTCGGTGGCAAGACCACCAACCTCGAGCACGTCTACGGCAAGGTGAAGCCGGACACGCGCGGCAAGCTCATCTCGCTCGCGACCGAGACGGAACGCACGCTCTTCTTCGACTTCCTCCCGGTCGACCTGGGCACCATCCGCGGCTTCAAGACGCGCTTCCATCTCTACACGGTGCCGGGCCAGGTCTACTACAACGCCTCGCGCAAGCTCATCCTCAAGGGCGTCGACGGCATCGTGTTCGTCGCCGACTCGCAGGTGGAGCGCATGGAAGCGAACCTCGAAGCAATGCAGAACCTCTACGACAACATGGCCGAGTACGGCTACGACCTCACGAAGATGCCGTTCGTGATCCAGTACAACAAACGCGACCTGCCCAACGCCGCGCCGCTCGAGGAGCTGCAGAACACGCTCAACCCCGGGTGGGAAGTCACGGAGCCGTCGCGTATGCGGGCGATCGCGGATCCGTTCCATCCCGGCGAGCAGATCGTGAACCAGCTGGAGCCCGGCGAGTGGGTCGAGCGCGCCACGTACTTCGAGGCCGTCGCCGTCACCGGCGACGGTGTGTTCGACACGCTCAAGGCCATCAGCAAGCTCGTGCTCAAGACGCTCGCCTGACCCACGAGCCGTGAACCTTCCGAACTCCATCTCGATGGCCCGCATCGTGGCCTCACCGCTGCTCGCGGTGCTGCCGTTCATCCCGTCGGTCCCGTGGCGCATCGTCGCGTTCGTGCTGTACCTCGTGACGGCCATCAGCGATCACATCGACGGGGAGATCGCGCGCAACCGGGGACTCATCACCGACTTCGGCAAGCTGCTCGATCCGCTGGCGGACAAGCTGCTCCTGCTGGCGACGTTCATTCCGATGTTCGTGCTGCAGGCCTCGCCCACCGATCCGCTGCTGAAGATGATGCCCGCCCTCGCCGAACGCTCGCAGTACGCGTTCATCACCTGGGGCATCGAGGCGTTCTGGTTCCCGTGGTGGGTGTTCGTGCTCATCATCGGGCGCGAAGCCTTCATGACCTGGTTCCGCGGGTTCGCGAAAAAGCGCGGCGAGGTCATCGGCGCCCAGCGGCTCGGCAAGTGGAAGGCGGGCTTCCAGTACACCTGGATCGGCGCGTCGTACTGCTGGTTCTGGATGCGCCTGCTGCAGGTGGAGCGTGGATGGGACGGACCGGTCGCGATGTTCCTCGCCAAGTTGGTGGGCGGCATCGGCGTGATCACGCTCACCGTCGCCTTCCTCCTCACCGGCATCTCGCTGCTCGACTATCTGCGCCGTCATCGCATGGTGTTCGTGCGTCGCAACGGCGCCGCGACTCGCTGAGCGCTCCCCGATGAACGTTGAACTCGTGAGCATCGGCGATGAGCTGCTGCTCGGCTACACCACGGACACGAACGCCGGGTTCTTCGCCCGCTCGGCCGCCGCAGAGGGCATCCGTGTCGTACGAGGCGCCACCGTCGCCGATACGGCCGACGAGATCGCCGACGCTGTGCGCGAGGCGCTCGACCGCACCGGCGCCGTGGTCACGAGCGGAGGCCTCGGTCCCACCTCCGACGATCTCACCAAGCCGTCCATCGCCGAGTTGTTCGACCGGGGGATGACGCTCGATGAAGGCATCTGGAGATCGCTCCGCGCGCGATGGGCCGCGCGCGGATGGCCGGGTGAGATCCCGCTCGCGAATCGGTCGCAGGCGATGATCCCCGCGGGAGCGACGGTGCTCACCAACCGCCATGGCTCGGCGCCGGGCATCTGGCTCGAGGACAACGACGGCCGCTGGGTGGCGATGCTCCCTGGTGTGCCGCTCGAGTTCCGCGGCATGACCACCGACGAGCTGATCCCGCGTATCGTCGTGCGCATGGCGGACCGCGGTGGCCAAGGCCTCGTGGTCCGCTCGCGTACGCTGCGCACGAACGGTATCGCCGAGTCGGCGCTTGCGGACGCGCTCGGGAAGCTCGCCATGGACCCGATGGGCGTATCGCTCGCGTATCTGCCCGGCTGGGAAGGCGTGGACCTTCGGCTCACCGTGCGCGACGTGCCAGCCGTCGAAGCCGATGAACGCCTGGAAGTGGCCACCGCTGCGCTCCGCGCCCGCATCGGCAGGTGGGTGTATGGCGAAGGCGATGCCGACCTCGCCGAGCTCGCCCTCCAGGCACTCCGCGCGAAGGGCTACAGGATCGCGGTCGCTGAGAGCTGCACCGGCGGTATGCTCGGCATGCGGATCACGGCCATCAGCGGGTCGAGCGACGTGATGGTCGGCGGCGTCATCTCGTACGACAACGCGGTGAAGGTGCAGCAACTCGGCGTGCGCGAGACGACGCTGAGGGCGCACGGCGCCGTCAGCGAGGAGACTGCTCGCGAGATGGCGAGCGGCGTGCGTGCGCGGCTCGGCGTCGACGTCGGCGTGAGCGTCACGGGCGTCGCGGGGCCTGGTGGAGGCACCCCGGAAAAGCCCGTCGGCACCGTCTGGGTCGCGGTCGATGTGCGCGGTGAGGTGCAGGCATGCCGGGTCTCGACCATCGGCGACCGGCATGAGATCAGGCAGCGCAGCACGCAGGCTGCGCTGGCACTCACTGTCCGGGCGCTCGGCGCGCCGGCCAGCACGACCTAGCCGACCCAGCGTTGTCCGGGACGCAGACGCGAAACGCTGGGCCGTCGTCCACGTAGGGAGCCACACCGATCACCGGCCTGACATTCCGGCGCGACTGCGCGGCACGACTGTTGCTCCTCAGGCGGGTACATGACGACCTTTCCCATATGACTGACAAGCATAACGCAGACCAGGCCGATCCCGACATGAACGACGACGGCGACGAGATCGCGGTGCACGACCCGGTCGCGACATCACAGGGCGACGGGACATCCGCGCCTCCGGACGAGACCATCACCGACGGTGCCGCCGCCGTCGACGCGCTCGTGGGCAAGCTGAACGCCGACATCGAACAGCAGAAGGACAAGTACGTACGCCTCCTCGCCGAGTTCGACAACTTCCGCCGCCGTTCTGTGCGCGACCGGCAGGATGCAGAGCATCGCGGCATGGGCAACATGCTGCGGGGCATCCTCGACACGCTCGACGATCTCTCGCGCTTCGCGCACGTCGATCCCGCGACCACCGATGCGAAGACCGTCGTCGATGGCGTCGCGATGGTCGAGAAGAATCTTCTCAAGTCGCTGATGGGACACGGGCTGGAGGTCGTCAACCCGACGGGGCATCCATTCGATCCCGCGCTGCACGAGGCGATCTCTACCGCGCCCGCGCCGACGAAGGAAGAGGATCACCTGGTCGCGCAGACCTTCCAGGTGGGCTACGTGTTCAACGGATTCCTGCTGCGGCCGGCTCGCGTGGTCGTGCAGCAGTGGAACGGTTGATGCGCCTTCTAATGCGCGGGCACGGGGCGATGCTGCGCTCCATCGTCGCGCGGCGCTGAGCGAAACGGACCATGGCCCAGAAAGACTTCTACGCCGTGCTCGGCGTCTCCGCGTCCGCGACCGCTGCCGAGATCAAGAAGCAGTATCGACGGCTCGCGAAGCAGTATCACCCCGACAGCAACAAGGGTGATCCCAAGTCCGCGGACCGCTTCAAGGAGATCTCGGAGGCGCACAACGTCCTCGGTGATGTCGAGAAGCGGAAGCAGTACGACGAGATGCGCCGCCTCGGTGCCTTCGATCCATTCACGTCGCGCGGGCCGCGGACCGGTGCGGGGCGTCAGCCCGGCAGTGCTGGCGCAGGCCGTGGGCCTCGTGTCGAGGATATCGACATCGGTGGTCTCGGCGGGCTCGGCGACCTGTTCAGCTCAATGTTCGGAGGCGGCGCGCGTCAGGCGCGTCCATCCGCGCCCGAGAAGGGACAGAGCGTGGAGACGACGCTCGAGGTGCCGTTCCGCACGGCAGCGCTCGGTGGCAAGGTGCCGATCGAGCTCGAACTCAACGAGGAGTGCGCGACCTGCAGCGGGAGCGGCGCGGCCCAGGGCGCGAAGATCCAGACGTGCCCGGAATGCTCGGGCCGCGGCGTCATCTCGTTCGGCCAGGGATCGTTCGCGGTCAATCGTCCGTGCCCGCTCTGCCTCGGTAGCGGACAGGTGCCGAGCGAGAAGTGCCCGAC
Organism: Gemmatimonadota bacterium; assembly: GCA_031416495.1. Taxonomy (GTDB): domain Bacteria; phylum Gemmatimonadota; class Gemmatimonadetes; order Gemmatimonadales; family Gemmatimonadaceae; genus Pseudogemmatithrix. The sequence goes on along the minus strand of JANOTV010000253.1, from coordinate 5,989 downwards.
GTGCGGCGGCGCAGGCTCGACGCGCAGCCACAAACGCATCCTCATCACCGTGCCTTCGGGCACCGACCGCGGCTCGCGCATCCGGCTCAAGGGGCAGGGTGGCCGCGGGCTGCGCGGCGGACCCAACGGAGACATCCTCATCACGTTCCAGGTGAAGCCCGACACCGAGTTCGAGCGCGAGGGACTCGATGTGATCGTCCATGCGCCGGTGAACATCGCGCAGGCCACGCTCGGCTCCAAGCTCTCGACGCGCACGCTCGACGACAAGAAGCTCACCATCACCCTGCCGGCGGGGACGCAGAGCGGCAAGCGCTTCCGGGTGCGAGGTCATGGGATCGTGAAGGAGGGAGCGACCGGAGATCTCGTCGTCGAGGTGTCGGTGGTCGTGCCCCAGACGCTCACTCCTGAGCAGGAACAGCTCATGAAGCAGTTCGCCGCGGCGGGGAAGCTCGAGTTCTAGGCTCAATGCGCGTGCGTCGTTCAGGCCCGATCAGGCCGTGCGCACCGGCAGCGCACGCCGTCCGCGCTCGATCACGCCGCCCCCGAGCACGAGATCGCCGTCGTAGAACACGACCGACTGCCCAGGCGTGATCGCATTCACGGCTTCGTCGAGCGCGACCTCGATCTCTGCGCCGTCCACGCGCAGCACCGTGCCGGCAACGCGCTTCGCCCGATGACGGATGCGCACCTGCACCGACGCACCGGCGATCGGAGCCACGTCCACGAGCCAGTTCACGCCGCGCGCCACGAGACCGCGACCGAGCAACTCCTCGCGCGGGCCGATCACGACTGCGCGGTCGGCAGGGCGCAGCGCGACGACGAACATCGGCTCGTTCGAGCCACCAGGCAGACCACGGCGCTGTCCGATCGTGAAACGCGCGAACCCCTGATGCGTGCCGACCACCGCGCCGTCACTCGTCATGATCGGACCGGGCGTGAGCGCGGGAGAATCCGCCGGCAGCTCGCGCTCGAGGATCGTCATGTAATCGCCGTCCGGCACGAAGCAGATCTCCTGGCTCTCCGCCTTCTCCGCGGTGAGCAGGCCGAGCGCACGCGCGATGGTACGCGTCTCCGCCTTGGTCATGTCGCCGACGGGCAGGATCATGCGTGCAAGCACCGCGCGCTCGATGCCCCAGAGGAAATACGTCTGGTCCTTGTTGTCGTCGCGGCCGCGGAGGAGGCGGCCATCGGCGACGCGCGCGTAATGGCCCGTCGCGATGAACGGCGCGTCGATCGCATCGGCCTTGTGCAGCAGGTCGCGGAACTTGGTGAACGTGTTGCAGCGCACGCAGGGGATCGGCGTGCGGCCGGCGGCGTACTCGCTGACGAATTCCTGCAGCACATCGCGCCCGAATGCATCCTGCATGTTTAGCACGTAGTGCGGGATGCCGAGCGACTCGGCGACGCGGCGCGCATCATTCACGCTGTCGAGCGAGCAGCAGGGACGGTCGGGCAGATCGCCGCCGTCGTGGAAGAGCTTCATCGTCACGCCGACCACGTCGTAGCCCTGGCGCACGAGGAGCGCGGCGGCCACCGACGAGTCCACGCCGCCCGACATCGCCACGAGCACGCGCGTGCGCGTGCGCGTGCCCTGAGCGCCCGGCAGGCCGGCCGGCAGTTCGTGGTCGAGGGCGCAGGAACGGTCCATGATGCTACGCCGCACCGGCGAGTCTGCGCGCCTTGGCGATCAGGGCGGGGAAGAGCTGCGCCACGCGATCGATACACTCGTCGGTCGTAAGCGAGCCGAGGCTCATGCGCACGGCGGCGCTGGCAAGGTCCGCGCGTACACCCATCGCCCTCAGCACATGCGAGGGTTCCACGGCACCACTCTGGCACGCCGAGCCGCTCGATGCCGCGACGCCGGCAAGGTCGAGCGCCATCAGCAGCGACTCGCTGTCGGTGCCCGGCACGGAGATGTTGAGGATGTGCGGCGCGCGCTTCGCGTCGCGGCCATGCACGAGGGCATCGGGGATGCGCGCCATGAGTTCCTGCTCGAGCCGGTCACGCATCGCCTCCAGCGTGCGCCAGTGCTCCTCGCGCTCCTCGAGGGCGAGCTCCATCGCGCGCGCGAGGCCCACCGCGGACGCGACGTTCTCGGTGCCCGGACGGCGACCGCGGTCCTGCGATCCGCCGAAGAAGAGCGGCACGAGCGGTGTGCCGCGGCGGATGTAGAACGCGCCGATGCCCTTGGGCGCGCCGAACTTGTGGCCGCTCACGGAGACGAAGTCGAACGGCACCGTGCGCGCATCGATCTCCACCTTGCCGAACGCCTGCACGGCGTCGGTATGGAAGATCGCGCCCGCGGCCTTGGTCATCGCCGCGAGCTCCGCGATGGGCTGGATGACGCCGGTCTCGTTGTTGATCCACATGATCGAGACGAGCGCCGTGTCGGCGCCGATCTTCGCCTGCGCATCGGCCATGCGCACGGTGCCTGACTTCTCCACCGCGAGCATGCGCTCCTCCGCGCCTTCCTTCGCCGCCTGGTGCACGGCCTGCAGCACCGCCTTGTGTTCGGTGGGCATGGAGACGACGGCCCGGCGGCCCTGCGCCCTGAGCACCCGCCAGCCGCCGAGGATGGCGAGGTTGTCGCCTTCGGTGCCGCCGCTCGTGAAACAGACCTCATCCGGAGCGGCGCCGAGGCAGTGGGCGACCCGTTCGCGCGCCTCATCGAGGGCTGCACGGGCTTCGCGACCCCAGCGGTGGGTGCTGGAAGGGTTCCCGAAGCGGGGGCCGTAGAACGGCGACATCGCCTCCACGACCTCCGCACGCACCGGGGTCGTGGAAGCGTGATCGAGGTAGATGGGAGCGGGCATGGGAGGAATATAGGCCGTTCAGGCCGGAATCGCGGCCCTTTCTCGCCCTCCCCCCCCGCGACACAACGGGCGCCACGCATACATGTTTCGTGGCGAACTGCTCGGCGATCTCCCGAATGGTCGGCTCTTTGTTCACGGTCATGATCCTCGAGGACATCATGTCGGCCACTTTGCCATCGATCGATCCTCCCGGCGGCAAGCTGTGTGCACGTGATGCCTGCGTGCTGGACTCCTCTGCCCGAAAAGCCACTCTCCATGATTGAACAGGTCCGCACATCGCACTGTTTCGCTGTCGGCGCCGTCGCGCTCGCGCTCCTCGTGAGCAGCGGTTGCTCCGACCGCCTCGAGCATCCCGAGCCGGGTGTGTCGCGGGAGCTCGCCGAGTCGCGCGTGCGCCAGGTGAGCGACCTGCGGTACGACGTGACCTTCGACATCCCCGCGGATCGCGCGCAGCCGGTGACCGGGGTGGTCACCGCGAGCTTCATGCTCGACGATGCCTCGCGCCCGCTCGTGCTCGACTTCCGCGCGCCGCCGACGAACGTCGGGCGTGTGCTGCTCGATGGCGAATCGGTGGAGCATCGCGTGGTGACGGATCACATCGTGATCCCCGCGAAGGCGCTCGTCACGGGCAAGCGCAGCATCACGGTTGAGTTCGAGAGCACCGAGGCCGCGCTGAACCGGCAGGATGATTTCCTCTACGCGCTCTTCGTCCCCGATCGCGCGTCGACGACGTTCCCAGTGTTCGAACAGCCGGACCTCAAGGCGCGATTCGCCGTCACGCTCGTCATCCCCGCCGCATGGAAGGCGATCGCGAACGGTGCACTCGTCTCGCGAGACAGCTCTGCCGGGGCCCGCCACACGGTACGGTTTGGTGAGACGGAGCCTCTGAGCACGTACCTGATGACGTTCGCCGCCGGCCTGATGTTCGAGGAGAGCGCCGAGCGCGATGGGCGCATGATCACGATGTATCACCGCGAGACCGACTCGACGAAGGTCGCGCGCAATCGCGCGGCGATCTTCGACCTGCATGCCGCATCGCTCCGCTGGCTCGAGGAGTACACGGGCATCGCATACCCATTCGGGAAGTTCGCGTTCTTCGCCGTGCCGGCATTCCAGTTCGGCGGCATGGAGCACCCGGGCGCCATCTGGTATCGCAGCGAGGGTCTCTTCCTCGACCCCACCGCGACGCGCAACCAGGAACTCGGGCGCGCGAGCCTTATCGCGCACGAGACGGCGCACATGTGGTTCGGCGACCTCGTGACGATGCGCTGGTTCAACGACGTGTGGATGAAGGAAGTGTTCGCAAACTTCATGGCGGCGAAGATCGCCGGCCCCTCGTTCCCCGACATCAACCTCGACCTGCGATTCTTCCAGGCGCATCATCCCTCGGCCTATGCGGTGGACCGCACGGCTGGCACGAATCCGATCCGGCAGGAACTCGAGAACCAGCGCGAGGCAGGCTCGCTCTACGGCGCGATCATCTACCAGAAGGCGCCGATCGTGATGAAGCAGCTCGAGACGATCGTGGGCGAGGCGAGCCTGCGTGACGGACTTCGTCTCTACCTCGAGCGGTTCAAGTACGGCAATGCGACCTGGCCCGATCTCATCGCGATCCTCGACGACCTGAGCGAGGAGGACCTTGCCGAGTGGAGCCGTGTGTGGGTCGCGGAGCCGGGGCGTCCGACGATATCGGCGGAATGGGGCGAGTCCACGATCACCGTGCGGCAGGCGGGCAAGTTCCGCTGGCCACAGCGGCTCACGCTCGCGCTGGCGTACGGTGACTCGGTCGTCCTGCTGCGCGGGCCGATGCGTGGTGAGCTCCTCACGATCACGAGGCAGGCTCGCCTGGAACGTCCCGACTTCATCCTCACCGGCGCCGATGGACTCGGCTACGGTCGCTTCGTGCTCGACAGCGCGAGCCGCGCCGCACTGCTCACGAGAGTCGGCAACCTGCGTGATCCCATCCATCGCGCCGTCGCATGGCAGACCCTGTGGGAAGAGATGCTCGATGGCTACATCGCGCCGCGCGCGCTGCTCGATGCGGCGGTCGCAGCGTTGGCGCGCGAGCCGGAGGAACTCGTCTCGCTGCAGCTGCTCGGCCTTGTGCGCGGAGTGTTCTGGCGCTTCATCGATGATGCCGAGCGCCGGGAAGTCGCGCCCGTCATCGAGACGGCGTTGTGGCGCGAGTTCGAGCGGGCACCGACGCCGGGGCGCAAAGGTGCGTACTTCGGCGCGCTCGTGCACATGACGCTGACCCAGGACGGACTCGGTCGCCTCGAGAGGATCTGGCGCAAGCAGGAGATGCCGCGCGGCCTGCCGCTGTCGGAGCAGCAGTACGTCGAACTCGCGGAAGCACTGGCGCTGCGTGAGGTGCGCGGCGCAGGCGAGATCCTCGACGAGCAGGAGCGTCGCATCACCAATCCGGACCGACGCGCGCGCTTCCGTTTCGTGCGTCCGGCGCTGAGCGCCGATGTCGCGGTGCGCGATGCGATGTTCCGCTCGTTCGCGACGGTGGAGAACCGGCGACGCGAGTCGTGGGTGCTTGATGCCGTCGGACTCATGAACCATCCGCTGCGCGCGGAGGCGGCGCTGCCGAACTTGCGCGCGAGCCTCGACCTCGTGAGCGAGATCCAGCAGACGGGGGACATCTTCTTCCCACTCCGTTGGCTGAACGCGGTGTTGGACGGCCACCAGTCGGTCGAGGCGGCCCAGACGGTGGACCGATTCCTTGCGGAACATCCCGATTACCCGCCGCGCCTTCGCGGGAAAGTGCTTCAGGCGGCCGACGATTTGGTTCGGGCCTCCCGGATCCTTGGCAAGTAGGCCTTGGCAAGTAGGCCGCAGCCTCGGGTACTGTCGCCGCGGCACGTTCAGTGCCACATTCGCCGGATGCGAACTCGACTCGTGTTCCCGGGCGTCCTGGTGGGCGCGGTGTTCCTCGCGGCGTGGGCCCCGCGCCAGCCGACGGCGCCGTACACGCTGGTGGTGCCGTCCGCCGTGAGGAGTGCCGCGCGCATCCTCGTGCTTCATGACATGGAAGGCCTCTCGGGCCAGGATGACTGGCGCACCTTCGACTTCGATTATCCCGATGCGTATCGGCGCGGGCAGGAACTGCTCGCCGGCGACGTGAACGCGGTGGTCGACGGGCTCTTCGCGGGCGGCGCGACGCAGGTGGA
>JANOTV010000252.1:0-5850 GCA_031416495.1 Gemmatimonadota bacterium | reverse complement strand
GGGGGGCTGGGGGGGCTCAATGCGCCCTCACCTCCCCTGAATTAAACCGGGGGGGGGGGGCCCGGTTCCCCCGGGCCCCCCCCCCGCCGCCCCGCGTGAGCCGCGGGAGTGCTTCTTAGAAGTTGTACTGGATACGGGTGGTGATGAAGCGCCCGACTTCCGGCACGCCGACGAACGACTGTACGCGGTTGTCGAAGATGTTCTGGACGTTCAGGCCGATGCGCATGTTCTGTGCGAGCGGCAGGCGGTACGAGATGCCCGCGTCGAGGAACGCATTCACCGGGACTCCCGCGTAGGGGATGCCCGACGCGCCGACGCCGCGGTTTTCATAGCTGTTGTAGACGCCGGAGTTGACGGCGAATGCATCGTTGTAGCGACCGCGGAGTTCACCGCTCAGCCCCTGCGCTTCGCTGTTGTAGCGCAGCGTCGCCGTCGCACGGTGCTTCGGTGCGTTGGCGGTGAGCGGGTTCGATGCGGTGGCGCCCGGTGCCTTGGTGAAGACGTTCTGGCCGAGATTGGCGTACGTCATCTCCATGGAGAGCACGTCCGTGAGCAGATAGTCGGCGGCGAAGTCGAAGCCGCGGACGTCCACATGTCCGACCGCGTTCTGATACGTGAAGACGAGGTAGTTCTTGTCGTAGAGCGGGTTGTCGAAGTTGAGCAGGCCGCCCGGGAGCCCCGCCAGCTGCGTCGTCCAGCCCGTGATCACCGCGCCGATCGCGGGGACGGGAACGCCGTTTGCCGCGAGCGTTCCGCCCATCTGGCCGCCAAGGAAGGCGCCGAGCGTGGCCGGATCCATGAACACCGCGTCATCAAGGTTGATGACCTGCGTGGTCGGCTCCGCCGGACGGATCTGGTACCAGATGTCGACCGCGATGCGGAGACGGTTGGCGAACAGGCCCTTGTAGCCCATCTCCCACGTGTTGGAGAAGTTGGCGCCGAGCGGCGCGAAGTCCACCACGCTGCTGAACGGCACGATCGGAAAGCCGGGCGCTCCGAGGTTGCGGAGCACGGCGAGCACCTGCGTCTCGGTCGGGCGGAGGCCCTGCAGTCTGGCCAGGATGGCCGCCTGCTGCGTCGGGTTGAGGCCGAACGCGCCGGCGATCGAGCCCACCAGCGCCGCGCCGTTCGCCTGCATGACGCCCGGGACCATCGCCGCGCCGCTCGCCGACGCCGGGGCCGCACCGGTGAACGGTGAGCGCATGCAGAGACCGCCGTTGATGGCCGCGGTGCAGCTGCGGTCATAACGCCAGCCTTCCTTCGACGGGTTGCCGAAGATCTGCACGTCGGTGCTGCCGAGCGCGGGGCCGAGGGGCCTGCTCACTCCCGACCACTGGTCGAGGAAGAACGCGAACGAAGCCGGCGAGTTGAACGCGCGGTTGAAGGTGAAGCGGAAGTTCTGGTTCGCGGCGGCCTTGTACACGAACGCGGCGCGCGGGGAGAACTGCGTGCCCTCGATGCGAGAGTTCTGGTCGCCGCGCACGGCGGCGATGAAGTCGAGGCTCGCGGTGAGCGGGTGCGTGACCTGCAGGTACGAGCCCACTTCCTGGATGTTGTCGTCGTCCTCGTTGCGGCCCATGATCGTGCCCACCGTCTGCGGCGTGGTCGCGATATAGTCGAGGCCGGCGGTGAACTTGGTCTCCGCGAGGTTGAAGCTCTGCTGCGCCTGGCCGACGAGCACCTTCGACTTGTCCACAACCGGGATGCCTGAGCGGAGGTAGAACGTGCCCTGGTCGTCGCCCGCGGCATCGTTGCCGGCGTCGGACTGGTTCAGGAAGACCTGCGCGAAGAACTTCTTGTGACGGAAGCGCTGTTGCAGGTTCATGTAGCTCCAGTTCCGCACCTGCACGGCGCCGAAGGTCGTCGTGATCTCGAGGGCGCTGCCGATCTGTGAGTAGCCGGCGGTGGTGATGAACTCGGTGTCCTCGTTCGGACGGTAGTCGACGCGTGCCTCGCCGCTGTACTTCTCGAGGTTGAAGTCGCGGACCTTGTTCTGTCCCCGGCGCACAGCCGGCACGCGCGTGTCGGTCGCCGACCACAGCTTGAACGTTTCGCGCTGCGCCGGCGTGGCGTTCACACCGAGCTGCGTTTCGTTCGGGTCGTTGTACTGCCAGTCGCGAGCGGAGAAGTACTCGCCGGAGAGCTTGTAGCCGATCTTCTCATTGAATACGCCGGCATGACGGCCCGCGGCGCGTGCCATCGAGCGCTCGCCACCGTCGACGGTCAGCGTGGTGCCCTGCGACTCGAACGGCGACTTCGTGATCACGTGCATGACGCCTGCGCCCGAGTTCGGGCCGTAGAGCGCGGAGGCCGGACCCTGCAGCACTTCGATGCGCGCGATGTCCTCACTGATGCCGGTGAAGAGGAACGGCACGTTCACGCGGAGCGAGGGCACGCCGGCGAAGCGATAGTCCTGCAGCATCAGCAGCGACGTCGAGAACGCGTTGTTGAATCCGCGCGAGACGATGTTCGACTGCACGATGCCGCCGTTGGAGATCGACAAACCGGGCTGCGACTTGAGGTGGTCGGTCACGGTGATCGCACCGGCGCGCTCGGCGATGCGCTCGACGGTGACGACGGAGATCGCATTCGGCGAGTCGAGCACCTTTTCGGGCGCGGCGCCGCGCGTGCCGGTGATTGCCACCGGGTTGAGTCGTGCCGCGGCGTCCGTCAGCGCGAAGTTCACCGTGGACGTCGTACCGCTCGAGACCGTCACACCGTTGACGCGACGCTCGGCATAGCCGATGCGCCGTGCCGAGACCGCGTACGTGCCGACCGCGACGTTGGTGATACGGTAGCTGCCGTCGGCTGCGGAGACCGCGCGCCCGACTTCTGCCATACCGCGCATGACAGTGATCGATGCATCGCCGACCGGACTGGCGAATTCAGCCGCGGTCACGCGACCGGAGATGGTGCCGGTCTGTGCTTCGGCGGTACCGGCCGCGAGCACAAAGCCGAACACCGCGAGCAGCCCGCTAACGAATTGGATTCGCATACGAATGATACCTCGGAATTGCTGCGTGTGTGGTTGACCGCCAGAAAATGGCCGGCCCCGGCAGTGACGGGGATCACCGATACCGGGGGACGCCATAAGTTCCGTCAGAAGCCCGCAGGTGTCAATGACGCCCACGGCTTATTATCGGACGCCGACCACCTTGTGGGTCTGGACCGAGAGCCGCCACTGCGGGTTGGCCAGACAATAATCGATCGCTGCCCTGGTCGCGGCGGCCAGATCGGGACCGTCCATCGGCTGCAGGAGCCAGTGCCGGAAGTCGAGGCCGAGGAACCGCTCTGGGAGCGCCGTGGGCTGCGGATAGACGAGCTTGAGCTCGTCTCCGCCCGTCACCACCACGGGCGCGCTCGACTTCGGACTCACGCACACCCAGTCGAGTCCGCGGGGCAGGGGCTGCGTGCCGTTCGTCTCGACGGCGACCTGGAATCCGCGTGCGTGCAGCGCGTCGATCGCGGCCTCGTCGAGCTGCAACAGCGGCTCGCCGCCCGTGCACACCACGAATCGCCGTCCGCCCGGAGTGTCCGGCCAGCGCGCCGCGACTGCATCGGCCAGTGCGTCAGCCGTCGCGAATCGCCCGCCGTCAGGCCCCAAGCCCACGAAGTCCGTGTCGCAGAACGAGCAGACGGCCGTGGCACGGTCCGCCTCGCGCCCCGTCCAGAGATTGCAGCCGGAGAACCGGCAGAACACCGCCGGCCGACCGGCGTGAATGCCCTCACCCTGCAACGTGTAGAAGATCTCCTTCAATGTATACATCGCTACCTCATCGCTTCCGCGAATCCCTTCTCCCTGATGACGCAGGCGTCGCAACGTCCGCAGGCCGTGCCGTCCGGCGCAGGATCGTAGCACGAGACGGTGTCGGCGTAGTCCACGCCGAGCGCGAGGCCGGTGCGGATGATCTGCGCCTTCGTCAGGTCGATGAGCGGGGTCACGATCCGCATGCGCGTCGTGCCTCCGACTCCCGCGCGCGTCGCGAGATTGGCCATCCGCTCGTACGCCGAAATGTACTCGGGCCGGCAATCGGGATATCCGCTGTAGTCGAGCGCGTTCACGCCGATCATGATCGTCGTTGCGCCGATCGTCTCCGCCCACGCCAGCGCGAACGAGAGGAAGATCGTGTTGCGCGCCGGCACGTACGTCACCGGGATCTCCGTCGCATCCACCGTCGCACGGTCCTTCGGCACCTCGATGTCCGACGTCAGCGCCGAGCCGCCGAACAGACGGAGGTCGATGTCCACCAGCAGATGCTTCGCGACCCCCCACCGCTCGGCGATCGTCCGCGCACGGTCGATCTCCACCCCATGCCGCTGTCCATAACGGAACGTCATCGCGTGCACGGAGTAGCCGGCCGCGGACGCGAGCGCGAGCACGGTCGCGGAGTCGAGCCCGCCGCTCAGCAGCAGCACCGCCCGCGTGCCTGGGGCGACCTTCGGAAGCATCCTTGGCTCGAACGTCTCGCTCACCACCGCATCACTCCGCGCGCAGTCCGGCCACGATCTCCTTGAGCCGCACCGAACCCTGCAGCAGTGCGGTCGCCGCGCTCGACATCTCCTCGCACGCGGCGCTCTGCTCCTCCGTGGACGCGCTCACCTGCTGGGCAGCGGCCGCGTGGCCTTCCGCCGTGCGCGCCGCCTGCGAGATACCCGTCGCCGCCTCGTTCACCGCGGCGACGTTCGCATCGGCCGCCGCACCCAGGCCGATCGCGGCCGCGCGCGTCTGCTCCGCCGAGTGCCCGATGGACTCGAGCGCACCGTCGATGCCCGCCGAGACGCTCTCGATCTCGGCCACGCGTCCCGCGCCCGTCTCCATCGCGGTCGTGGTCGTCGCCACGCGCCGTGTCACCACGGCGGTGAGCTGCACGACATCGTCCGCGGCATGCTGCGCCTGGTCGGCGAGCTTGCGCACTTCATCGGCCACCACCGCGAAGCCACGTCCCGCGCTGCCGGCGCGCGCCGCCTCGATCGCCGCATTCAATGAGAGGAGATTCGTCTGCTCGGCGATGCGGCTCACGATGCCCACGAACCGGTTGATGCTCTCGGCCGTCGCATTGAGCTCGCGCACTTCCGCCGCCGCGCGGTCCACCGACTGGCGGATCTCCACCAGCAGCGACCGTGCATGTGCGATCTCCGCGCGCTTCTCGCGCGCCTGGCGCTCGATCTCGCCGGAGAGATCCGCCACTTCCTCCGCGCCGGCGCGCACTTCTTGCGCGCGTTCGCGCACTGTCTGCAGCGCCGTATCGGCCTGGCGCAGTGAGGAGACCTGCGACTCCGCGCCTTCCGTCACCTCGCTCATCGCCGTCGCCGTCTGGCTCGCGGCCGTGGAGATCTGGTCCGCCGCCGATGTGAGTTGGTGCGCCGATGTGGCGACTTCTTCCGAGGTGCTCATCGCCACGCCGCTCATGCGAGCGAGCGAGGTCGCCGTCGTGTTCATCGCGTCGGCGAGCTCGCGGAACTCGCCAGGAAGTTCGCTGCTCGTGCGATGGTCGAGCCGCCCTTCGCTAAGAGCGTGCGCATGAACGACGAGCTGCGAGAGCGGTGTCGAGATGGATTTCACGGTGCCCACGAAGATCGCGATGCCGAAGAAAATCGCGCCGACGATGACCACGAACAGCTGACGCTGGCGCTGCGCGGTCACGGCGCGGAGTTCGTCCGTCGCACGGTCCATGTCGCGCGTGCGCATCTGGCTCAGGCGACTGATGTCGCGCGTGAGCTCGGTCTCGAGCAGGCGCACTTCGTCTGCGCGCTGCTCGGCGGCGAGCTGTCGCCCGAGGTCGCGGAGCCGGTGCGCCTGCGTGAGTCCCACCTCGAGCATCGAGAGTCGCTCGTCGATCGCGGCAATGA
>JANOTV010000251.1:0-18681 GCA_031416495.1 Gemmatimonadota bacterium | reverse complement strand
CCGTCGAACTCCCCCGTGCCCTCCACTGCGATCGCAGATTCGAGCCGCTTTGCGAACGCAATCATCGGCCCGAGTTCGGGCAGACCGTAGTCGAACTCGACAATCACGGCGTGCTCAGGCGGCGTCGGTGCCTCGCCGCCGAGGCGCGTGTCGAGAGTATCCAAGTGGTCCTCCTAATGATTGTGTTGCACCAGGATGCTGTCCGAGCACCAGTCTCAAAACGACCGCGCGGGCCGCTCCACTTGGAGCGACCCGCGCGCTTGTCACTCAGCGGGTCAAGGTCTCCCTCACCCACACTCCGAAAACCCACACACATGACACTTCACACACCCCTCCGCAAACTCGAGCTGACTCCCGCAATCCGGACAAGTCCCAATAAACGCGTCCCCACCCGAGATCGCCTCGAACTGCATCTGCGCACCAGCCACCTGGCGCATCGCTGGCACCTGCTTCGCCTGCATCACCGGCGCTGACGGAGCCGAGAGCGTCTCCGACGTCGACAGCAGTTCCTGCTGCACGCCCTGCTTCGTGCGCATCCAGTCCTCAAGCGCGAGGCCGATCGCGTCCGGCACGGAAAGAACCTTGTTCGGTCCGAGGCCGACTGCGCGGTCCGACGAGATGCCGCGGAGCTGGCGGTGCACCTGCTGGATCGAGATGCCCGAGCGGAGTGCGAGGGAGATCAGGCGTCCCATCGCTTCGGCATCGGCCATCGCGCTGCCGCCGGCCTTGCCGAGGTTGATGAACACTTCGAACGGCTGCGCCTTGTCGTCTTCCGTGATGTGTACGAACATCGTGCCGAGCGGCGTCTCCTTGCGGATGGCCGCCGAGCGGAGGACGTCGGGGCGTGAACGCTTCTGGCGGCGCTGAAGGTTCTCGGCCTCCGAGTCGAACAGCATCTTCTTCAGGCGATCGTTATCCGATTCGATCTCGGCGAGATGGCCCTTGAGTTCGGCGAGCTCCCGCTTGAGCGACGGATCAACGGCGCCAGCACCACCGCGCTCGGCGGCCGCACCTGCCGTCGCGCCGGTCGAGAGGACCTGCGCATCCCGCGACCCATCACGGTACACGGTGACGCCCTTGCACTTCATGTCGTACGCAAGCTCGTAGATCGCGCGGACGTCTTCCTTCGTCGCCTTGTGCGAGAAGTTGGTCGTCTTGCTGATCGCGGAGTCGCAGTGTTCCTGGAAGGCGGCCTGCATGCGGATGTGCCACTCGGGCGAGATGTTGTTCGCGGTCGCGAACACGGCCTGCCACTTGGCCGGGATCTCCGGATGCTCGACGCTGCCGGTCTTGGCGATGCGCGCCATGAGCTCGTCGCTGTACCAGCCCTCGCGCTGCGCGATGGCGACGAAGTCCTCGTTCACGTCGGGCATCATGACGCCCGCCTGATTCCGCATGAACGCCACGGCGAAGAGCGGCTCGAGGCCTGAGCTGCAGCCGGCGATGATCGAGATGGTGCCCGTCGGCGCCACGGTGGTGACGTTGCAGTGGCGGAGCTTCATCTCGGGACGGATGCGGTCGCCGTGCTCGTCGCGCGCGCAGGTGGCATCGGGGCCGAAGATGCTCTGTGCCCACTCGGGGAACGTGCCACGCTCGCCGGCGAGACGCACCGACTCCTTCTTGCCCTCGTCATCGAGGAACGCCATCACCTGCTTGCCGAACGCCACCCCTTCCGGGCTGTCGTACTTGATGCCGAGGCGGATCAGCGCGTCGGCAAAACCCATCACGCCGAGCCCGATGCGACGGATGCGCTTCGCGAGCGAATCGATCTCGGGGAGCGGATACTTGTTCGCATCGATGATGTTGTCGAGCATGTGCGTCGACAGATGGATGTCCTTCGCGAAGGACTTCCAGTTCATCTTGCCATGCTCGACGTAGAACCCGACGTTGATGGAGCCGAGGTTGCAGACGTCGTACGCGAGGAGGGGCTGCTCGCCGCACGGGTTGGTCGCCTCGTAGGCGCCCAGGTGCGGGACCGGGTTGTAGCGGTTGGCTTCGTCGACGAAGAACACGCCGGGCTCACCCGTGCGCCACGCGCCCTCGATCATCTTGTCCCACACCTCGCGCGCGTTGAGCGTGCCCGTCACCTGCTTCGTCACCGGGTCCACGAGGTCGTACGTGGTGTCGGCCTTGAGGGCCTCCATGTACTTCGTCGTGATCGCGACCGAGATGTTGAAGTTCGTGATCTTGGTGAGGTCTTCCTTGCAGGTGATGAACTCCATCAGGTCGGGATGATCGACGCGCAGGATGCCCATGTTCGCGCCGCGGCGCGTGCCACCCTGCTTGACGGCATCCGTGGATGCGTCATAGAGCTGCATGAAGGAGATCGGGCCGCTCGCCACGCCGGTGGTGGAACGGACCATCGAACCGCGCGGCCGGAGGCGCGAGAACGAGAAGCCCGTGCCGCCGCCGCTCTGGTGGATGAGCGCCATCGCACGAAGCGTGTCGTAGATGCCGCTGTGTCCATTGGAGAGCGCGTCGTCCACCGGCAGCACGAAGCAGGCGGAGAGCTGGCCCAGGGGACGGCCGGCGTTCATGAGCGTCGGGGAATTCGGCTCGAAGCGCCGCTGCGTCATCAGTTCATAGAACTTGTTCGCGACGGCCTCCACCTGCTTGTCCGTGGCGCCATACCGGCGATCAGGCTCGGCGACCGTGGTCGCGACACGCCAGAACATCTCTTCTGGCGTTTCTATGGACTTGCCTGTTCGGTCCTTGACGAGGTAGCGCTTGTCCAGAACGGTGCGTGCGTTCTGCGAGAGCGTAGCCGGGGTCGCGGGAGGATTCACAGGCAGGGGCATGTCCACTTCTCCAAAAACATAAAAAGGTATAGGCCGAATCTGAGTCACCCCGAACAGCTCAACGCTTGATACTGGTCGGATCAGGGGGCAGGGGGTCAAAACTACAGCGCTCGTGAGGCCGCGCAAGCGCTTGGTAACTATCGTAAGAGCAACGCTTTATACCTCGCGCATCACGAATCGAACGCGTCCCTAACCTTTTCCACGCCATGCCACTGGCGCCTGTCCTGCACAGTTTCGCGACACACTCCCGACACCCGAATATCTCCCGGGCTACATAATCACAACCTATTATCGATAAATGACTTACGGCGTCAATAAGTTCCTGCGCTTCTCCGAAAACGGAACGCACAAGCCAGCAGGAACGCGACCTGCCGCCAACCCCACGGGGATCTCCCAGGTACGGACCCGACTCGGAGCGGCCCCCGGTTGTACGACGCGGTGGTGGGTCCGATCGCCACGGCGACCACCAGCATGTGCGGTGCGATTTTCTTCCCCTCTGCTGCCACTCATCCGTCAGAACGAGCTCCCGAGCGAGAAATAGACCGTCGTCGCACGCTGCGCAAATTCCTCGCCGACCACGGGACGCGCGATACCGAGCCGAAACCGATAGAGCACGTCGTACTGCAGCGCCGTATCGAGTGCGAGTTCGCCGCCCACTGAGGCCATCAACGTCCGCGGACGCACCGGACCGCCGCAGATGAACGAATTCTGCACGGGGAATGAACACCAGGCCGCGCCGCCATCGGCGAAGGCGGTGATCGAAGACTTCTGGAAGAAGAGCGGCAGGAACGAGATGCCGCGCCCCACGATGAAGAGCGGTGCGCGGTACTCCACGCTCGCGGTCGCGGCGCGCACGCCCAGTTGCGCACCGCCCTCGAACCCGCGCAGGAAGAACGTGCGCCGCGAATCGCCGTACGTCACTCCCGGCAGCACCTCGAGGGTGGCACCGCTCACCCCGCCCACGCTGAACGCGTTCGTGGTCGCGTGGCCGGTGGTGCCGTACGCGGCGCGCACGGCGACCACATGCTTCGCATAGCCGGGCAGCGGGATCGACTTCGCGGCGCTCAGCGCGGCGATGGTCTCATGCACATCCTCGAACTGCACGCCGACGCCGAACCGCGCGCGCTGCGTCAGCGAACCCGCGATGCCATCCTCCACCGACACGGAAAGTCCCGGCCGCTGCATCGTGCTGAATCCGACCACGCCTTCCACCGACTGCGTCCTGATGACCTGCTGGTAGCGGGGGTTGTTGAGCCTCGCGAGCAGGGAATCCGGATACGTGCGGAACTCGTAGTCCTCCGCCTCCGCGCCGAGGATCGCATACGTCGACCACCGAACGCGCGGACGCTGCACCAGCGCGGAGATGGACGCCGTGCGCGCCCGCAATCCGATGATGCCGAACCGGTCGCCATTCCGATCGAGCACATCGCCGTGCTGCCATTCCTGCGATGCGCCCACGGTGATGATGGGGTTGCCGAGCCCCGCCCACGAGTACGCGACGTCGGCACTGAGCTCCTTGCGGCTGAACTCGTTCGTGACCGATGCGACGTATGCGTGCCTGCCCAGCGGATCGCTCGCGCTCGTGAGGAATCCATAGGCCATCGTGCCCGCGTCGGTGCGCAAGGCCTGCGGCGCCCACCAGGTCGGGATCATGTGACGCATCGCCCAATAGCGCGAGTCGGGTGCGGCCGTGTCGGACGGCAGCATGAGTGCCTCGCGCGCCTCCCGCGTCGCCTCGTTCGCCACAGAGTTCGCCACGGAGTCCGCCGCCGCATCCACGACATCCGCCATCGCTCCTGCCCCGGACATCGCGCGCGTCACGACCCGGTACCCATCGACGCCAAGCTCCACGGCGGCGATCCTGCGCCCATCGGGCGACAGGTCCGGCGTGTTCAGCGCCGTCGTGCTCTGCCAGACGCGCACCACGCGGCCCGTGCGCAGATCGCCGCGATAGATCATCGACCGGCCTTCGTGATCGCTCACGAAGATCACCGCACTGTCGCCTGGCACCCAGACGGGCGACGACACCACGGACAGCGCACGGAACGAGAACTCGCGCTCGGGGCGACCACGCGCGTCGAGCACGACGATGCTCGTGCGGCCGCCGCGCTCCCATCGCGTCGCCACCACGCGCTCGCCGTCGTGCGACCATCGCGGCTCGCTCCAGGTGCGATCGAGCGAGCCGCTCGCGAGCCGCTGCGGATACGGATCGCCGCCGAGCACCAATGTCACGAGGTGCGTGGTGCCCGGCTTGGTCTGCACCGCGACCACGCGCCCGCTCGCCTGATGCACGTCGGGGCTCGAGAGTCGCTCGCCGCGTGTGAGGCGCCGGCGCGGAAGCAGGCCCGTGCCCGAGCGGTAGAGATCGCCGCGCAGCGTCCATGGATCGGTGAAGTCGAGTTCGCCCTGTACCGTGCGGCGCGCGTCGAGTGGCGAGTTCACGTCGATGGTGTTGCGGCGCGCGATGCGCTCGCGACCGGGGGCGTCGCCGTCGTGCAGTCGGTACAGGCCGGTGGTCTGCCGTGCATCGCTGGCCACGTAGATGAGCGTGCTGTCGTCGAGGTAGCGCGGGAACCGCGCCTCGAAGCCATGCCGCGTGAGTGTGCGCACCGCAGGATCCGTCTCACCGAACTCCGCGCCGCCGACGGAATCGCGCCACCGGTCCCAATAATCGGTGAACGACTCGCCGAAGGCCAGCCGCGCCACGCGATTGATGCGCCATGGGATGAGCTGCGCGCTCGCGACCTCGACGAATCGTCCCATCAGGCGCGGCTCGTCGCGCGACATCGCGTAGGATCCGAACACGTACGCGATGTTCCCACCCGGAAAACGCGGGGATGCGAGCGAGAGCTCATCGAACCGGGGCAGATGCTTGCCACTCGCGGCAGCGCGCACGTAGGCAGGGAACTCCGTGCCCGAGAGGCGGCCGCCGCCGGCGATCCGCGTCTCGTAATGAACAGCCAGGCCTTCCAGCACCCAGGCCGGGGAATACCAATTGGGGAACAGCGGCGCCGCGCGCCCGAACACCTTCTGCGCCACTCCCCACCAGCCGCGTGAGCGATCGAGATGGAACAGGTGCGCCAGTTCGTGCGTGACGACGCTGAGATTCCAGTCGACATGATTGCGCAGCGACATCGTCTCCACCGGCGGCCGTGCGTAGATCACGATGCGATTGCTCGGATACGGCGTGGCGTAGCCGTTCGCGAAGTCGACGTTGTCCGCGAGCACGATGTCCACTATGCCGCGCGGCGTGACCAGTTCACGCTCGAGTCGCCCATACGCATACTCGGCGTTGGACGCCGTGCGGCGTGCGAGCTCCTCGAGAGCCGGCGTGTAGTGGATGCGGAAGTGCCGCGTGTCGATCGTCCTCCACTCGAGATCCGGCCGCACCTGCGCCGCGAGTTGCGGGGAGATGAAGATCGCGGCGAGTGCCAGGAGGAGCGAAAGGCGTAAAAGGCGCATCACGAGTGCCAGGGGGAGCGGAAGGCGCGAGGGCGCATCACGGCGGGTAGTCTGGGTGCCGTATCGGCGCTTGGCAACAGATGCCGGGGGACACACGCTTCCCTCACCCTCGTCGCGGCCCGTATATTCGCCAGACTCATTCCCTCACAAGGAAAGCCTTGATCGCCTGCGCGTTCTGTGGTCGTGACAACGATCCGTCCTCGAAATTCTGCATCGACTGCGGCAAGCCCGTCGTGGCAAGCGGCGCGCGCGTGATCCCCGTGCCGGGGGCAGTGCCCCCCGGCATCGAAAGCCGTTTCAGCGTGCCGCAGACGCGCGTCTCGCAGACGCCGGGCAACACGCCACCCGGTGGAACGCCGAAGGCCAAGGCGCCCTGCCGCCACTGCGGCACGCTGATCGACCCCGCACTCCCCTTCTGCCCCAAGTGCGGCGGACGCGTGAACGAGGCGCAGTCTCCCCAGTCGCCATCGACCGCGGTCTGTTCCTCCTGCGGCAAGGCGGTGACCGTCGGCGTCGACGTCTTCTGCGCGCGCTGCGGCGCGCGGGCCGGCCTCTCCGACACGCCACCCGCACCGGCGTCGGCGACGGCGGCCTTCAGCGCCCGACAGCCGGGCATCGGACCGAAGATCGCCGTGCTCGATGCGGCGGGACAGATCACGCGCACCTTCACGCTGGACTCGGGTGAGGTGAGCGTCGGCCGCCTGGACGGCGAGCTCACCTTCCCCGCGGACGTCTTCATGAGCCCCGTGCACGCGCAGCTCTCGTTTCGTGAGGGGCAGCTCTTCGTGCGCGACCTCGGTTCGCGCAACAGCACCTGGCTCTTCACCGATGCGCCGTACAAGCTGCAGGACGGCGACACGGTGCTCATCGGCTCGCAGTTGCTGCGGTTCCGGCGGCTCGGGTACCCCGGACCTCACCCGCCAGAGGCCGACGCGACGCGACGCCTGGGATCCGCGACGCCGAACGCCGACATCGCCGTGCTCCAGCAGCTCCGTGCCGACGGCAGTGCGCGCGACTCCTGCCACCTGTCCCCCGGTCGCGCCGTAGTGATCGGACGGGCTGAGGGCGATTGGATCTTTCCCTATGATCAGACGATGAGCGGCAAGCACGCCGAGGTACGCGGCGAGGATCTCGAGTTCATCGTGATCGACCTTGGCAGCCGCAACGGGATCGCGGTCGCAGTGCGCGGCGAGAAGCCCGTGCGCGCCGGCCAGCGGATCCTCCTGGGCGACCAGACACTCCGCGTGGAGAGCCTCGCATAGTGAGCGATCAGAAGATCTGTCCCACCTGCGGCACCGAGTATCCGCTGAGCGAGCGATTCTGCCCGCGCGACGGCACGGCGCTGCGTTCCGGGAATGCGCAGGCCGACCTGCTCGGTTCCGTCGTCGCCGATCGGTATCACATCCTCAAGAAGCTCGGCGAAGGCGGCATGGGCACGGTGTACCTCGCCGAGCATGTGAAGATGGGTCGCAAGAGCGCGCTCAAGGTGATGAACCCCGGCATGAACACCGATGCCGATGCGATCGCGCGATTCAATCGCGAAGCATCGAACGCGTCGCGGCTCAGCCATCCGAACATCTGCGGCATCTACGACTTCGGCGAGACGCCCGATGGCCTGATCTATCTCGCGATGGAGTACATCGAGGGATCATCGCTCTCGGGACTCATCGAGAAGACCGGCTCGATGCCGCCCGCGCGCTCGGGCAGCATCATCCATCAGACGGCCGATGCACTGCAGGTCGCGCACGACGCCGGTATCGTGCACCGCGACCTCAAGCCCGACAACATCATGGTCGCGCGCAACCGCGACGGCACCGATCTCGTGAAGGTCGTGGACTTCGGCATCGCGAAGGCGAGCTCGAGCGACGCGCAGAAGGTCACGAAGACGGGCCTCGTGGTGGGCACGCCGGAATACATGAGTCCCGAGCAACTCGCGGGCGACACGCTCGATGGCCGCTCGGATATCTACTCGCTCGGTCTCGTCGCTTTCAATTGCCTCACGGGCAAGCTGCCCTTCCCCGCCGAGACAGCGACGGAAGCGATGATCATGCGGCTGACGGATCGTCCGCGCACGCTGGCCGAGTCGCGGCCCGACATCGTATGGACCGACGAGCTGCAACGCACGATGGACAAGGTGCTCCAGCGCGACGCTGCGGACCGGTACCAGAGCGCGTCGCAGTTCGGTCGCGAGTTCGCCGCGGCGATCTCCGCGATGCCGGCCACGCAGGCGGTGGAGGCGGGCACGCTGGTGATGGGTGCGGCGTCAGTTGGTGCGGCGAAGGACCTGCCTCGGACACGCATTGACCGGCCGAGCGGGGGGGCGACTGTTCCGATGGCGGCGGTGCCGGCACCGCAGCGAGGGGCGAAGTCGGCAATGGGAGTCGGCGCGCCCGTCGTCGCGCAGAAGAGCAAGATGCCCATGATCGCAGGTGGCGGTGGGCTGCTGGCCGTCGCGGCAGTGGCGGCGTTCCTGTGGTTGAAGCCGCCGGCCGACTCGGGCACAGTGCTTCCAGGGCCGGGTGTGAGCGGGGCGACTACTCCGACGGATTCTGGCGCTGATGCCGATACTGTAAAGATGGTCGTGAACAGTCCGCCGTCGACGCCACCGCCGGCTACTCGCGAGCCCGCTCCTGCACCAACGGCAGAACTCGACGATGAGAACGAGACGAATGCGGGCACGCTCGCCGCACGCATCGCCGATTTCCGCGACAAACTTGAGAATGGTGTGCTCTCCGAGGACGAAGCGCGAAAGGTGATCCTGCGCATGCAGCAGGTCCGGCGAAACCGCAGGGCTGCCCTGACTCCTCTTCACATCGCCGACTCGTGGTACGTCGAGATGGTCGCGGAAGGCTCACTGGACAACGACACAGGCGTATGCCGGACTGCACGACAGGTCCTGCTGCTTCATTCGTCCGAGCAGCGAAGGACAGCGGCCACAACCCTGATGGAAGGCCGAGGCTGTTCGTGACTCAAGTCACCCGCTCCGCCCGCCGAAACTCGCGCCGATCCGAGCCGTCCGGTACAATGAAGCGTTCGCACTCGCCGATTCTCCACTCACCTCGTACTCGCGCCCTGTGACGGGACCCTCTACGCCTCGCGGCGAAATCATCGTCCACGTCTTCGGACGAACGGATGTCGGCCGCACGCGCGAGCACAACGAGGACACGTTCGCCGTCGCGGACCTGACCACGATGAATGCCTCGCTGCAGCCCGAGGTGCGGACGCATCGCGCGGGGCCCCGCGGCTCGCTCTTCATGGTCGCCGACGGCATGGGCGGTGCCGCCGCCGGTGAGATCGCCAGCGCGATGGCGGTCGATGTCATCCTCGCCGAAGTCGAGAAGCGGTGGCGCGACTCCGGCGAGACCGACCCCGAAGTCTTCGCGCACACGCTGCGCGTCGCCACCGAAGTCGCCAATTCCAAGATCCACCACTACGCACAGACGCATCCCGAGAACCGCGGGATGGGCACGACGGCCACCATCGTCGGCTTCCTGCACGACACGCTCTATGCCTGCCAGGTCGGCGACTCGCGCGCGTACCTCGTGCGCGATGGCGAGGCGATCCAGATCACGAAGGACCAGTCGCTGATGCAGAAGCTCGTCGAGGCCGGCGAGCTCACGGTCGAGGAGGCCGAGGTCTCCGAGCGCCGCAACATCATCCTGCAGGCGCTTGGCCCCGAGCCGCGCGTGAAGGTGGACCTCACCTCGCAGCAGGTGAAGCGCGGCGATGTGCTGATCCTCTGCTCCGACGGCCTGTCCGGCCAGGTGCGCGCGCACGAGATCGCGGAGATCGTGCGCAGCGAACGCGACCTCGTGAGCGTCTGCAAGCAACTCATCGACATGGCCAACGAAGCGGGCGGCCCGGACAACATCACGGTGATCGCCGCGCGCTTCGAGGGTGCCGGGCTCGTGGAGACCGGCGCGGAGCAGCCGGCGCATCGCGTGTATCGCGGCTCGCAGGAGCTGCGCACCACGATGCCGCTCGACCGCGCCTCGATCCCCGAACTCGCCGAGATGGACGAGGCGGATGAGAGGAAGGCACGCGCCGCGGCCCCGACGCCAACCGCCGAGATCATCGCGAGGCGCGTGAAGCGGCCACCCCCCGCCCCGCCGGGCGGACGCATCCCGCGCGACTATCTCCGGATCGCATTCGGAGCGGCCGCCCTCATCGTCGCGCTCGTCTACCTGCTCGTCTGGCTGACGGACTGATGTCCGTCGAACTGCGCATCACCGTCGGCGCGCGCGCGGGCGCAAACGAGCGGTTCGAGAAGTCGGTGATCTCGATCGGACGTCATCCGATCAGCGACCTGCGCTTCGATGCGGAGAAGGACCTCGACGTCTCGGCGCGCCACGCCGAGATCCGTTCGGTGGGTGGTCATCATGTCCTCCACGACCTCGGCAGCACGAACGGCACCTTCGTCAACGGCGACCGCGTGCAGGACCAGCGCGAGTTGCGCGACGGCGACCAGATCACATTCGGCGTGCATGGTCCGGTCGCCACGTTCCGGTCGCTCGACGCCGCCGTCGTGAGCGCTCCGGGAGGAACACCATCGGCGCCCGCGCCCGCAACGAAGCCCGCCACGGCGCGGCAGCCCACCGAAGTCCGCATCGCGGCCGCGGTGAAGCAGCAGACCGGACGCCTGCAACAGTCGGTCATCGCGCTTGGCGTGATCATGGTGGTCGCGATCGCCGGCGCCGTGTGGATGTCACAGCGCAGCGCCACGATGAACCGCGAACAGCTCGGCCTCCTACTCGCTGCGAACGATTCGCTCGCGCGCGCGCTCGAACTCCGGCTTGCGCAGACCGGCATCGCCGACTCGGCCCTCAAGGCGGCGCGCGGCGAGAGCAACCGGCTCGGCACCGCCCTGCGCGAACGTCAGATGAGCGGCGGCAACATCGCCGAGCTTTCCGCGGAGGTGCGCAGCGCGCAGGCGCGCACCGCCACCATCGCGCGCATGGATTACGCGGCCATCGCCGCGGCGAACAAGCCGGCGATGGTCTTCCTCATCGTCGAGATGCCCGACAGTTCACGCTCGAGCGGCACGGGGTTCAACCTGCTGCCGAGCGGGCTGATCGTCACCAATCGCCATGTGGTGCAGGGCGCGGACGGTACTCGCGCGATCCGCATCGCCGTGGCGTTCGACGGCACGAGCGGCGAATGGCAGCCGGCGAGCATCGAGCTCGTGAGCACCACCGACGAACTCGCCTTCCTGCGTCTCTCACGCCCCGGTCCCTTTCCCGTCATCGCGGGCATCGCACGGGACAGAGCCGCCTCCGCCCTCGGCGAACCAGTCGGCATGCTCGGCTATCCACTCGGCACGTCGCTCGTGGGGATGAACGGCAGCATCAACGCGCTGCGTCCCACCGCGACGCTCGGCTTCGGCACGGTGAGCAGGGTGCTCGACGAGATGCTGCAACTCGACGCCTTCGCCGCGCACGGCTCGAGCGGTTCGCCGGTGTTCGACGCGCGCGGTCTCGTGGTGGGCGTCGTCTTTGGCGGTGCGACGGAGAGCAACGGCCGGATCGTCTACGCCGTGCCAGCGTCGCGGCTCATCGACCAGTTGCCAAGGGACGCGGCTGGCGTGGTTCGCTAGTCTACGCACGGGCCCCGGATCGGTCGAGCTTCAGACGAGCCTTCTTGCTGCCGCCTCCTGCATCGCCCGCTCGCCATTCCAGCAGCAGACGACGTTCTGCGCTTCGGGCAGGGCATCGGCGAGCCGTGGCGGTCCGAACACGAGCACCACCGCCGAACGCTGCGCCTGCCGTGCATCTGCCATCACCTGCGTCACCCGGCGCCGCGTCGCATCCGAGTAACCTGCGCGGCCACGTCCCGGTGCAGCCCCGCCGAACACGGCGACCACGACCGACCCGCCAGCCTCTGCCGTCGGCGCCGCGACCAGACGGGGCGAGAGTCCGACCGCGCGCATGGTCTCAAGCAGGTGAGCCCCGTCCGAGCCACGTGCCGTGGCCACCGTGCCGACTCCCGCGCCACGCGCCATGAGTGCGACCGCCGACTCTTCCACGACATCTTCCACCAGTATGACGTCCACCACGGGCCCAACGTTTGGGATGACGCCCTTCACGGCGTGCACGACGGAATCCGCGGCTTGCCGCGCCCAGAGCACATCGTCGAGCGTGGGCTCGCGCCCGTGCTCCGACCGGCCCCAGTTCGCCCAGAAAGTGCGCCGCGAGCGACTCGCCTCTACCGCATCGAGATCGAGCCGTCCGTCGTCGCGCGCGGCGTCGAGCGCCTCGAGCACGCCGACGAGATCGGCGGGTGCGAGCAACAGGTCGCAGCCACCCTGCAGCGATTCGAGTGCGGCGGTCGGCTCGTCCGTGCCGAAGCGGGCGCCCGCCATCGAGAGCGAATCGCTCACGATGAGCCCATCATACCGGAGTTCGGTGCGCAGCAGCTCCACCAGCAGCGGGAACGAGCGCGATGCCGGCGCGCCGCTCGCATCGAGACGCGGGAACACCACATGCGCCGCCATGATGCTCGCGACCCCGGTGTCCACGGCCGCGCGGAAGGGCAGCAGGTCATCGTCCCAGAGCACCCCCGCAGTCTCGTCCACGTGCGACACGGCGACATGCGGGTCGCTGATAGCACGTCCGATGCCGGGGAAATGCTTCGCGCAGGCGAGCACCCCCTCGGCCTGGCAGGTGTCGATCCACTCGACCGCCCACTCCGCCACGCGCTGCGGATCGTGGCTGAACGCGCGGCTTCCGAGAAACGGGTTGCGTGGGTCGATGTCCATGTCGCACACGGGGGCCAGCAGCCAGTTCACGCCGAGCGCACGTGATTCGCGCGCGGTGAGGCGTGCCGCACGGCGCACGACCTCTGCATCGTGCAGCGCGCCAAGCGCGGCCGCGGGTGGCAGGCCGGTCATCCCAGTGAACTGCTGCCCTGCACCGCACTCCGCGTCGGCGGCGATGAGCAGTGGATGCCGAGAGCGACGATGGAGTTCCATCGTGAGCGACGAGACGGCGTCGCGCGGGCCGCCAGTGATCAGGAACCCACCCACACCGAGTTCGATGGCGTCGTCGATGGACTCGCGCAGGTACTCGAAGCCATGATCGCGATCCCAGCGCAGCTCGGGCACCAGCAGTGCGGCGAGTGAATGCGTCATGGGGCGATGCAGATCACGCCGGGTAGCGCGCGCCGAGCACGCGCGGTCCGCGCGCGCCCGTGGCGCTGGGCACGTTGCCCGGGCGGCCGTTGATGTGCAGCCAGCCGAGAAAGGCGAAGGCGACCGCCTCCTTCGCTTCACCGTCGAAGAACGTGCCGTCGAACTCGCGTACGAGGCGGGGCGAGAGCGTCATCGCGATCGCCTCGCGCAGCACGGGGTTCCGTGCGCCGCCGCCTGAGAGCAGCACTTCGTCCACCGGCTGCGGCACGAAGCGCTCGAACGCCGCGCCGATCGTGCGCGCGGTGAACCAGGTGGCGGTGCTCACGATGTCCTCGTCCGTACACCCAGGGCGCGCCGCGCGGCATCGCGTGACGACGTCGGCGATGAACGCCGTGCTGAAGAGCTCGCGTCCCGTGGACTTGGGGGGCTCGAGCTCGAACCACGGATGCGCGAGCAGGTCCTCGATCACCGATTCGACCGGCGTACCCTTTCGCGCGAGCAGGCCGTCGCGGTCGTACGGAAGCTCGGGGCGCAGCAGGCGCGTGACGCCGTCGATTATGCAGACACCCGGTCCGGTGTCGAAGGCGCGCACTCCATCCAGCACACCACCCGGCGGCACTACCGTGAGGTTGCCGATGCCGCCGAGGTTCTGCAGCACGCGCCACCTGTCGGCGGAGGCAAACAGCATCGCGTCGGCGATCGGCACGAGAGGAGCACCCTGCCCGCCCGCCGCCACGTCGCGCGTGCGGAAGTCGGCGATGACGTCGATGCCGGTGCGCTCCGCGATCACCGCCGGCTGGCCGAACTGCCAGGTGCCGTGCGGCGGCTCATGCCACACCGTGTGGCCATGCGAACAGATCGCGCTGACTTCCGCGCGCGACACACCGCACTCGGCGAGCGCGGCGATGGCCGCATCCGCGAACAGCGCACCGAGCTCGAAGTCCAGGCGCGTGTACTCGCTCGGCGATGCACCCTGTGCGGCGGCCGCGAGCCGCGAGCGCATGCCGGCCGTGTAGGAGTGCGAGACATGCGCGAGCAGATCGGGATGGAGCGTGCCGTCTTCTTCCCTGAAACGCACGACGGCGGCCGTGATGCCATCGAGCGACGTACCGGACATGAGGCCGACCAGGACGAGCGCGCTCACTCCTCGCGCACCGGCGGCGGATCGCCGGGGATCACGCGACGGATGCGGCCCTGATGCGACTCGAGTCGCGACTCCGCTTCCTTCCGCCTGATGCCGAGCTTCTGCATGACGATGGCGACCTTCACGCTGCCGTTGCTCTGCTTGAGCAGTTCCTTCGCGTCGTCACGGCTCACGCCGCAGACCTCGATGAGCAGGCGCTCCGAACGATCGCGCAGCTTCGCGTTGGTCGGTTTGAGGTCCACCATGAGGTTGCCGTACGCCTTGCCCATGCGTACCATCGCGCCGGTGGTGATCATGTTGAGCACCATCTTCGTGGCGGTGCCGGCCTTGAGCCGCGTAGAGCCGGTGAGGACCTCGGGCCCCGTGATGGCGACGATCGCGACGTCTGCGGACTCGCGCAGGCGCTCCGAAGGCGGCGAGCAGGCGAGGATGGCCGTGCGCGCGCCGAGCTGCTTCGCGTGCTCGAGTCCTGCGCAGACGTAGGTGGTCGTGCCGCTCGCCGCGATGCCGAGCACGACGTCCTGCGGCGTGAGCTCGACGTCCTCGAGGTCCGCCCTGGCGCCCTCGGCGAGATCCTCCGCGCCTTCCGCCGCGCGCGTGAGCGCCTTGGGTCCACCGGCGATGATCCCCTCGACCATCGTCGGTTCGCTGCCGAACGTCGGCGGGCATTCGGCGGCATCGAGCACACCGAGGCGGCCGGAACTGCCCGCGCCGAGGTAGATGAGGCGCCCGTTGTTGCGGAAGCTGTGCTCCACCATCTCGATCACCTTGGCGATCTGCTCCCGCTGCGTCGCGACGGCATCGGCGACGGTGCGGTCCTCCGCGTTCATGAGATCGACGATCTCGAGCGGTGAGGCGAGGTCGATCGCCGCGCTGCGCGGGTTGCGACGCTCGGTGTGCCGGGGATCGAGCACGGATTGGAGGGGTTTGAGTTCGACTGGAGCCATTGCTTCACTACCCGCGAACGGCGCGCGTGGTGTTGCGCGGGAGTCGTGTCCCCTAAGTTATCCTCCGATATGACCCATCGCATCCTGGCCGCCATCCGCGTCGGCGCAGCGCTCACGCTCCTGTCGGGCATCATCGCCCGTCCCCTCGCCGCGCAGATCCTCCGCGTGCCGCAAGCGTCCGAGACGCGACGCCCCGTATATGCGTCGCTGAGCATCGGCTTCCTCGAGACGCAGGACCGCTACGATGGCCAGACCGGCAGCGTCTGGCTGCTCGGCCAGGCGATCTCGTGGCGCGGGTCCCTCGAGATGGGGATACGCTCGGGTGCACTCGGAGTGGCCGCGAGCGTCGCCTTCGTGCCGATCTCGCGGACGGGCACGGGAGCGAACTCCGACGGCGATATCCAGCTGCGGCAGTACCTCGCGACGTTCCGGACGCCGGAGACGCAGGGTTTCCACCAGATCGTCGAGATCGGCATCGGACTCGCGCAGTGGACGTCATACTCGGGCACCGACCTGCTGACCGATGAAGAGGCGAAGGCGCGCAACGCGCTCGCGATGGCGATCGGCTATGGATTCGGATTCCAGCTCGGGGACCGCGCGTCGATCCACATGGTGCAGGACCTGGGCACGCTCATCGGATCGAAGGAAGGCATACCGGCCGGCGGCTCGCGGTCGGTGCGCCAATACACGACGCGCATCGGCATGCGGATGCGCCTGGCTGGTGGGCGCTGACGATGAGGTTGAACCTTCGGATGGATACGCGCCGGCCTCTGGCCGTGATGATGGCATGCGTGGTCGGACTCGGAGCCTGCCGCATGACGCCTGGGAGGTCGTCGGACGCGCGCTACTCGGGCACCTTCCAAGGCGGATTCCAGGACTCCGTCGCCGCACTCACCGCTTTCGGCGACTCGGCGATGGTCGCGAGCAATTCATCGTTCGCGAGTGAAGCGGGCGTGGAGATATTGCGCGCCGGCGGCAATGCGGTGGATGCGGCCGTCGCAGTGGGCTACGCACTCGCGGTGACGTATCCGTTCGCCGGGAACATCGGCGGCGGTGGGTTCATGAACATCCGCCTCGCGGACGGGCGCGTGCTCTCACTGGATTACCGCGAGATGGCGCCGCTCGCCGCGTCGCGCGACATGTACCTGAACGCCGAGGGCAAGCTCACCGACCGGAGCGTGGTAGGGCATCTCGCGTCTGGCGTGCCTGGCGCAGTGGCGGGCATGCACGAAGCACTCGCGCGTCATGGCAGCCTGTCGCTCGCGCAGGTGATCGCGCCGGCCATCAGGCTCGCGCGTGATGGCTTCGCGGTGGACAGCGCGCTGTCGCGTTCGCTGCGCGGGGCGCGCGAACGCATCTGCCGGTTCGAGGGATGCGCGACGTACTTCCCGGGCGGCGAAGCGGTCGCGCCGGGTGCGACACTCCGGCAACCCGACCTTGCGCGCACGCTGCAGCTCATCGCCGAGCGCGGCACGGCGGGGTTTTATGCAGGGCCGGTGGCGGATTCGCTCGTCGCGGAGATGCAGCGCGGCGGCGGGATCATCACGCACGAGGATCTCAGGCGCTACGAACCGAAGTGGCGCGACCCGGTGGTGAGCGATTACCGCGGGTACACGCTCATCACCATGCCGCCGGCGTCCTCGGGAGGCATCACGATGACCGAGTCGTTCAACATCCTCGAGACCTTCGCGCCACTGCCTCCGTTCGGCAGCACGCGGTACGTGCACCTGCTCGCGGAGACCTTCCGCCGCAGCTTCCAGGACCGCAACGCGAAGCTCGCCGACGCCGACTTCGTGCCCGTGCCGCGCGACGAGCTCACATCCAAGAGCTACGCGCGCACGCTCGCGGCGCAGATCGACCTCACCCGCGCATCGAAGACGCCGGCGTTCGATCCGGGCGTCGAGCCCGAGCACACCACGCACTACTCGGTGGTGGATGCGAAGGGCAACGCCGTCGCCACGACGACGACGATCAACGGCGGGTACGGGTCGGCGGTATGGGTGCGCGGTGGCGGCTTCTTCATGAACAACGAGATGGACGACTTCGCCGCGCAGCCGGGCTCGCCGAACATGTTCGGCCTCGTGCAGGGCGAGGCGAACGCGGTGCAGCCACGCAAGCGTCCGCTGAGCGCGATGTCGCCGACCATCGTGCTCGGCCGCGACAAGCAGGTGCTGCTCGTGGTGGGCGCGGCCGGTGGCCCGACGATCATCACGTCGGTCAGCCAGGTGATCCTCAATGTGATCGAGCACGGCATGACGCTTGCGGAGGCGATGGCGGCTCCACGCATGCATCATCAGGCGCTGCCGGACCTGATCAGGTACGAGGACCGGCGGTTCAACCCCGCGGTGATCGACTCGCTGCGCCAGATGGGGCACGCGTTCGACCCGCAGCGCGGGATCGCGAACGTGAACGCGGTGATGCGGGTGAAGGGCGGCTGGCACGGCGTGCGCGAGCCGCGGAGCGCGGGGTTGGCGATCGGGTACTGATCGCGGCGCTGCTGATGAACGCACGAGGGGCGCGAGGGAATATCCCTCGCGCCCCTTGTGCGTCGGCCGACCACGCAAGGAGCGCGTGGCCGGTCAACCCATCATGCTTCAGTTGCCGACGCGGACCGTCAGCGGCTCGCTGAGCGCTATGGTGATCGAGCCGTTCGCGGGGAGGCAACCCTCGTAGTCCGCGGTGCCGGCGGCGACTGCGCCACCTGCTGCCGCGCCGACCGCGCCGCCGATGACCGTGCTCTTGGTGTCCTTGCCGAGCAGCTGTCCGGCGATGGCACCGATGGCGGCACCGGTCGCGACCTTGCCGACCTGCGCGCCGGTGCTCTGCGAGCGCACGGCTTCGATGGTCTGGACGCTGGTCACGTCGCCGGCCACTTCACGCGTCGCGCCGTCGATCGTGACGGAGACGACGTCGAAGGCGAGCTTCCAGTTGTCGCGCGAATTCTTGCTGATCGCGGACTCGGTGACGACGAGCGTCACGCTGGAACCGGCGGGGAGCCTGGCACCGTTCGTGCCGACGACGTCGTTCGCGACGGTGGTGGTGAAGCGGTCACCGACCTTGTGCGTATTGGTGCAGATGCGCGCGCCGGTGGTGACGCCGATGCTCGTGCCGGCGGCGATGGTGCCGCTGGTCGCGCGCGGAGCGGGGCGCGGCCTTGCCGGCGCGGGCGGGCGGGGCGCGGGCGCCGGAGCCACGGTGACGGGC
>JANOTV010000250.1:0-10740 GCA_031416495.1 Gemmatimonadota bacterium | reverse complement strand
CATCGAGCGGAACGGGATCGCGAGAGACGCGAGCCGATCGCGGTCGATCCCGTACACGGCGACCAGCTCCACCCCCGACATCGGGAGCGTGTTGCCCTCCGAGACAAGCGCCTTCGCAAAGGCGACGGTGTGCGCACGCATGATGTCCTGGTGCTTCTGGGAGATGAGGTACGGCGGGAGCACACACGCGGAGTCGCCGGAGTGGATGCCCGCATCTTCGATGTGCTGCATCACGCCGCCGATCACGACCGTCGTGCCGTCGGAGATCGCGTCCACATCCGCCTCGTACGCGTCCTCGAGGAAGGCGTCCACCAGTACCGGGCGGTCTTCCGACACGCGCACCGCACGCCCGAAGTAATCACGCAGCGAGGGCTCGTCGTAGACGATCTCCATCGCGCGCCCGCCAAGCACGTAGCTCGGACGCACGAGCACCGGATACCCGATGCGCGCGGCGATCACGACCGCCTGGTCCTCGCTCATCGCCGTGCCGTTGGGCGGCTGCTCCACACCCAGTTCGCGCGCGAGCTTGTCGAACCTCTTGCGGTCCTCCGCGATGTCGATCGCCTCCGGCGACGTGCCGAGAATGCGCACGCCCGCTGCCTCGAGCGGCTTCACGAGATTGAGCGGCGTCTGGCCGCCAAGCTGCACGATCACGCCCACGGGCTGCTCGCGCTCGATGATCTCGAGGACATCCTCCAGCGTGAGCGGTTCGAAGTAGAGCTTGTCGGACGTGTCGTAGTCGGTGGAGACGGTCTCGGGATTCGAATTGACCATGATCGTCTCATACCCTGCCTCGCGGAGCGCGATGGCGGCGCGCACACAGCAGTAGTCGAACTCGACGCCCTGCCCGATGCGGTTCGGTCCGCTGCCCAGGATCACGACCGACTTCCTGCCCGAGCGCGGCGACTCCGACTCTTCGTCATAGGACGAGTAGAGGTATGGCGTGTTGCTCGGGAACTCGCCGGCGCAGGTGTCCACCATCTTGTACGACGGCCGCACGCCCATCGTCCAGCGGCGCGCGCGCACGGCGGTCTCCGTCTCGCCGCGCAGCGTGGCGAGTTGCCGGTCGGAGAAGCCCATGCGCTTCATGCGCCGCAACGCGAACTGGTCCACGTCGGCGAGCGCCGTGTACGCACGCTCGGCGGTGACCAGTTCCTCGAGCTGGCGCAGGAACCACGGGTCGATCTTCGTCTTCTTGAAGATCTCCTCGACGGTCGCGCCGTGCAGCATCGCGCGCTTCACCTGGAAGAGACGCTCCGGCACGGGCCGCGTCAGCGCCGACATCGCCGCCTCGAGCGAATCATCGGCCACGCGGTCGTCCACCGGCCGCTCGCCGATCACCCAGCCGGTGCGTCCGGCCTCGAGGGCACGCAGGCCCTTCTGGAACGCTTCCTTGAAGGTGCGGCCGATCGCCATCGACTCGCCGACCGACTTCATCTGCGTCGTCAGCACCGGATCGGCGCCGGGGAACTTCTCGAACGCGAAGCGCGGCACCTTCACGACCACGTAATCGAGCACGGGCTCGAAGCTCGCCGGGGTCGTCTTCGTGATGTCGTTCGGGATCTCGTCGAGGCGGTAGCCGACGGCGAGCTTCGTGCCGATCCGCGCGATCGCGAAGCCGGTGGCTTTCGAGGCCAGCGCGGACGAACGCGAGACGCGCGGATTCATCTCGACCACGACCATCTGCCCATCGGCCGGATTCACGGCGAACTGCACGTTGCAGCCACCCGCTTCCACGCCGACCTCGCGGATGATCTTGATCGCCGCGTCACGCATCATCTGGTACTCGCGGTCGCTCAGCGTCATCGCCGGCGCCACGGTGATGGAGTCACCGGTGTGCACGCCCATCGGGTCGAGGTTCTCGATGGAGCAGACGATCACCACGTTGTCCGCGGTGTCACGCATGACCTCGAGTTCGTACTCCTTCCAGCCGATCAGCGAGCGCTCGATCAGCACCTGCGAGATCGGCGACTCGGCGAGCCCGCGCTTCACGATGGACTCGTATTCGTCGCGGTTGTATGCGATGCCACCGCCGGAACCGCCGAGCGTGAATGCCGGGCGGATGATCGCCGGGAAGCCGGTCCACTCCGCGACGGCGAGCGCCTCGTCCCAGGTGGTCGCGATCCGTCCCTGCGGGCAGGTGAGGCCGATCTTCGTCATCGCCTCGCCGAAGAGCTTGCGGTCCTCGGCCACCTTGATGGCGCGCGCGTTGGCGCCGATGAGCTCGACGCCGTGCTTCGCGAGCACGCCGCGCTCGTGGAGCGCCATCGCGACGTTGAGCGCCGTCTGGCCACCCACCGTCGGCAGCAGGGCGTCTGGCTTCTCGCGCTCGATGATGAGCTCAACGTACTCTGGCGTCACCGGCTCGATGTAGGTGCGGTCCGCGACTTCCGGATCGGTCATGATCGTCGCGGGATTCGAGTTCACGAGGATCACCTCGTAGCCCTCTTCGCGCAGTGCCTTGGCTGCCTGCGTACCGGAGTAGTCGAACTCGGCGCCCTGCCCGATGACGATGGGGCCGGAACCGATGAGCAGGATGCGATGGATGTCGTTACGACGCGGCATCTGTGAGATCGTTGATGATGTCTGCGATGATGTCTGCGCGTGTGCGGCTGGGTACCCAGCCGGTATCTGCGCGAAGTTTCGAGTGGTCGCCCACGAGGATCGGCACATCCACGGGGCGTTGCAGCGTCGGATCCGGCTTGAGCGCCGCTTCCACGCCTGCCTGCGCGAGGACTTCGGCGGCTACATCGCCGACCGTCACACCATCGCCACTGCAGACGTTGTAGACCTCTCCCCTGCGTCCACGGGCCGCGAGAGCAATATACGCATCCACGACGTCCTCGACGTGCAGGAAGTCCCTCACGGTGGTCGTGTTGCCGATCGCGATGGCCGCGCCGGGTACGCCCCGCGCCGCCATCGCGCGTTTCACGAGACTCGGCAGCAGGAAGCTCTCCGCCTGACCGCGTCCCGAGTGGTTGAACGAACGGGTGGCGACGATCCGGAGCCCATCGTGCCTCGCCGCGGCCAGCGCGAAGTGCTCCTGCGCGCACTTGCTGGCGGCGTAGAACGTCTGCGGCCGGCATTCGTGCGATTCGGTGAGGGGCATGTTGGCCGGCTCGTGCCGACCGTACTGCTCGCCGCTGCCGATGACGAGGAGCCGCGTATCGGGGCCGCCCGCGTCGCGGACCGAGCGTACACCGTCGATCAGTTGCACTGCGGCGCCGACATTCGTGTCGAGCGCACCGATCGGATCGTCGCCGGCGGCCGGCACGTACGAGAAGCCTGCGAGGTGGAAGATCGCATCAGGCCGCTCCCGCTCGAGCAGCCCGACGACCGTCCGCCGGTCCGTGCCATGGCGGAGGTTGATGTCCCGCCAGTGCATCATCATCAACTCGGCAGGCGTCATGATGCCGGGCTCCGGCGCGAAGCCGAGGGTGGTACCGGTCACGGTCCATCCGCCGCGCAGCAATGCACGGCAGAGCCACTGGCCAACGAAACCGCCGGCTCCCGTGACGAGGGCATTAACGCTACACCGGCGCCTTCGGCGCGCGATGCCGGGCGAGGTCGGCATCGACCATCAGGCGCACGAGTTCGCGGAACCTGACGGTCGGCTCCCAATCGAGTTCACGCTTCGCCTTCGATGCATCCGCGACGAGGAGTTCCACCTCGGCGGGGCGGTTGAAGCGCGCATCGGAGCGCACGTACTCCTTGTAGTCGAGGTCGAGATAGCTGAACGCCTCCTCACAGAGCTGGCGCACGGACCATGACTCTCCGGTGCCGATGACGAAGTCGGCCGGAGTGTCCGGCTGCAGCATCCGCCACATGGCGTCCACGTAATCGCCGGCGTATCCCCAGTCGCGACGCGAGTCGAGCGTGCCGAGCCTGAGCTCGCTCGCCTGGCCCAGCTTGATGCGCGCCACAGCGTCCGTGACCTTACGCGTGACGAACTCGAGGCCGCGACGCGGCGACTCGTGATTGAAGAGGATCCCGCTCACCGCGTAGATGCCGAACGACTCGCGGTAGTTGACGGTGATCCAGTGCCCGTAGACCTTGGCGACGCCGTATGGCGACCGCGGATAGAAGGGCGTGGACTCGCGCTGCGGCGTCTCGACCACCTGGCCGAACATCTCGGACGACGACGCCTGGTAGAAGCGCGCCTTGGGCACCACGCGGCGCATCGCCTCGAGCATGCGCGTGACACCGAGTGCGGTGAACTCGCCCGTGAGCACTGGCTGCGTCCACGACGTCGCGACGAAGGACTGCGCCGCGAGGTTGTAGATCTCGTCGGGATTCACCTCGGCCATGGCATCCACGAGCGACGTCTGGTCGAGGAGATCGGCGGAGATCAGCTCGATGCGATCGACGAGATGCGCGATGCGCTCGTAGGGCGTCGTGGAAGACCGCCGTACGATGCCGACCACGCGGTACCCCTTGGTGAGCAGGAGCTCAGCGAGGTAGGAACCGTCCTGTCCGGTGATGCCAGTGATGAGAGCGGTCTTCACGAAAGGGGGAAGGTGGGAGGTGGGAGGTGAAAGCGCACGAACGGGGAGAGCGCTCGCACGCTCTCCCCGTCGGTTCACCATCTGGTCGGTCGCCTTAGACTGCGGCGGCCACGCCGCGCGGCGCGCGCTGGATCTTGCCGGCGTTGAGGCAGCGGGTGCAGACCTTGATCTTGATGATCTTGTTGTCTTCCACGATGCGTGCGACCTGGAGGTTCGGCTTCCAGGTGCGGCGGGTGGAGTTGTTGGCGTGCGACCGATTGTTGCCGAATGCGACGCCCTTGTCACAGACGTAGCAGCGATTGCGCTGGATGGCCACTGGATCAGCCCTCGATGATTTCGATGCGCGCCATGTCTGCGCCGTCACCCTTGCGGTGGCCGGTCTTCAGAATGCGCGTGTAGCCGCCAGCCCGCTTGGCGTTCTTCGGGCCGACTTCCTGGAAGAGCTTGTCTGCCGCGGCACGCTTGTGCACGTGCGCGCCGGCGAGACGACGGGCGTGGAGCGTGCCAGTCTTGGCCTTCGTGATGAGCTTCTCGACGAAGGGCCGAAGCTCCTTCGCCTTGGCTTCAGTCGTTTCGATCGCGCCCTGCTCGATGAGCGAGGTCGCAAGATTGCGAAGCAGCGCGAGGCGCTGCTCTGATGTGCGGCGGAGACTGCGGCCGGCCTTACGATGGCGCATCGGGTCCTACTCCTCTTCGTCGTCGGGCGCGTTCGCGGCGGCGCGGCTCGGCGGCGTGCCCCAATCGGCCACGCGCACTCCATCCGTCGACTCCTCGAACTTCATCCCAAAATTGAGTCCTTCCTTCTCGAGGAGGTCGGCGATCTCCTGGAGGGACTTCTTGCCGAAATTCTTGACCTGCAGGATCTGCGTCTCCGTCTGACGGACCAGGTCGCCGAGTGAGCGGATGCTCGAGTTCTTCAGCGAGTTGACCGAACGGACGGAGAGGTGGAGATCGTCGATCGGGGTGCGGAGCAGCTCGGCGAGCTTTGCCGCCTCTGAGCTACCCTCGGCGCCCGGCACCGCGACGGCAGCGGCGGCGTGCGACCCGAAGCTGACGAAGTACTGGAAGTGCGTCTGTGCGAGTGCGGCGGCATAGCTGACGGCTTCCTCAGGCGTCACGGTGCCGTTCGTCTCGACCGTCAGCGAAAGGCGGTCATAGTCGGTGCGCTGTCCGACGCGGGTCTCCGCAACGGCGAAGTTCACGCGCTTGACGGGCGAATAGATGGAATCGATGCGGACGAGATCGACCGGGAGTGAACGGTCGGTCGGGTGTCCGTCGGACTCGATATAGCCACGGCCCTTGTTCACGTAGAGTTCGACCGAGAGATCGCGGTCGTCCTGCATCGTGAAGAGGTGGTGCGCGCCGTTGACGACGGTCACACCGCCCTGATGCTCGAGCATGCCGGCCGTGACGGCGCCGGCAGAGGTCGCCTTGAGGCGCAGGATCGCGTCCTCGACATCGTCATCGAGTGCCAGCGTGAGGGTCTTGAGGTTGCCGATGATCTGGTGCACGTCCTCGACCACGCCCTGGATGGTCTGGTGCTCGTGGAGCACGCCGTCGATGCGGAAGCCCCACACGGCGGAGCCGCGCAGCGACGACAGCAGCATGCGACGCATCGCATTGCCGAGTGTGTGGCCGAAGCCTCGCTCGAGCGGCTGGAGCTTGAATTCCGCGACGTTCGGATGGTCCTCGCGCTTCGTCATTTCGACGAGCTGCGGGCGGACCAGCCAGCGGAGATCGATCGTCTGTGCCATCGGTAATGAATCCTTGAGTGTGTGAATCACGATGGCGTGACGTGCCACCGACGCCGTACCCCGCCCCTGACGCGCGGTACGCTCGTTCGACTGTCAGGGAGTCGTTTCCTGAACGGCAGGGGGAGGTAGTGACCTTCCACCGTCCACCGACCACTTCAACTACTTACTTCTTACTTCGAGTACAGCTCGACCACGAGTTGTTCCTGTGCCGCGATCGGGATCGCAGACCTCTGCGGACGCTCGAGCATGCGGCCAGAGAAGGTGTCCTTGTCGACGGCCAACCAGCCCGGTGTGGCGCCTCGCGATGCCACTTCGAGGGCCGCGCCGACCATCACGAGCTCGCGTGACTTCTGGCGCAGGCGGATCTCTTGGCCCGGGTGCACGACGAACGACGGGATATCGACGTTCTTGCCGTTGACTTCGATATGACGGTGACGGATCAGCTGACGCGCGGCCTTGCGGCTCGCGGCAAAACCCATCCGGTAGATCATGTTGTCGAGACGGCTCTCGAGCGCGGCAAGAAGGTTGTGACCGGTGACGCCCGGGAGCGATGAGACGCGCTCGAACGTGTTGCGGAACTGCTTCTCACTCAAGCCGTACATGCGCTTGATCTTCTGCTTCTCACGGAGCTGCTTCGCGTACTCGGACACCTTGCGGCGACGAGCGGTGCTCTGGCCATGCGCGCCTGGCGCATAGGGACGGCGCTCGACCGGGCACTTTTCCGTATAGCACTTGCTCCCCTTCAGGAAGAGCTTCGTGCCTTCACGCCGACACTGTCGGCAGCTGGGACCTGTATATCGCATTGCTTAGACCCTCCGGCGCTTGGGCGGCCGGCAGCCGTTATGCGGGATCGGAGTCACGTCCTTGATGGACTTGACCTGCAAACCGGCGGCGGCAAGCGCTTGGATGGCCGACTCACGCCCGGAGCCCGGGCCCTGGACCTTCACGTGCACGCGGCGGACACCGGCCGACATCGCTTCGCGAGCGCACTGCTCGGCGGCGACGGTGGCGGCGAACGGCGTTGATTTCTTGGAACCCTTGAAGCCGGCCTTTCCTGCCGAGCCCCACGACACGGCGTTGCCGTGCGGGTCGGTGATGGTGATGAGGGTGTTGTTGAACGTCGCGTTGACGTGCGCAAGGCCCTCAGCATCCACGACCTTCTTGGTCTTCTTACCGAGTGCCATTACTTGGTCACCTTCTTCTTGCCCGCGATCGCGCGGCGCGGCCCCTTCTTCGTGCGGGCGTTCGTGTGCGTCCGCTGACCACGGACCGGGAGATTGCGGCGATGCCGCATCCCACGGTACGAGCCGATGTCCATGAGGCGTTTGATGTTCATCGCGATCTCGGTGCGCAGGGCGCCCTCGACGCGATACAGCTTCTCGATCTCCTGACGGAGCTTGTTGACGTCAACGTCCGAGAGGTCCCGGATACGCTGCGCCGGGTTCACCCCGGTCGCCTCGAGAATGCGGCGCGCGAGCACGCGGCCGATGCCATAGATGTAGGTCAAGCCGATCTCGACCTTCTTGTCGCGTGGAAGATCCACGCCGGATATACGGGCCATTGTCGTTAACCTTGCCGCTGCTTGTGCTTGGGATTGCGCTTGCAGATGATCCGCGTCACGCCTGCACGCTTGACCACCTTGCAATGTTCGCAAATCGGCTTGACGCTGCTCCGAACTTTCACGAATGAACTCCGAAAGGAACTGACGGCGAACGGAAATACTTGCGGTTGCCCGTTTTGGGCAGACACGCAGGATAGTCGGGGGATGCCCTTGACACAAGGCCACGGACTGACGTGTACCGAAGTGTGGGATTCGGCGTTCCGGCCCCGTTCACACCCCTCTCCACGCCGCTGCACTGCGCCCGCTGCCTTACGCGCGCAGTGACTCCAGCACGCCGCGCAGCGCCTCCGCCGGGTCAGAAGCCGCCGTCACTGCACGGCCGAGGACCAGATACGCGGCCCCGTCCGCCGCTGCACTCTCGGGTGTCGCCACCCGAGCCTGGTCATGTGCGGCGCCGCCGGCGAGCCGGATCCCCGGTACCAGGGGAGCGAGTCGCGGGAAGGTCGAGCGCACGGCCCGCACCTCATGCCCGGAACACACGATGCCGTGTGCACCCGCCGCTTCGGCCACGCCGGCGAGACGGATGACCTCGGCGCCCGTCACCGGTGCCTCGCGCCCCAGCGCCTGCCCGAGTGAGGCGGCGTCGAAGCTCGTGAGCACCGTGACCGCGAGAACGCCGGTGTGCTCCCCCGCCCCTTCGACCGCGGCAGCCACCATCGCCAGCCCGCCGTACGCGTGCACGGTGAGCAGCGACACGCCCATCGCCGCGGCACTGCGCGCTGCCCCACGCACCGTGTTCGGGATGTCATGCAGCTTGAGGTCGAGGAACACGCGACGCCCGTCGCCATGGAGCCACTCGATCACGCGCGGTCCTTCGGCCGTGAAGAGCTCGAGCCCGACCTTCACGAAATCGGCGGAGGGACCGAGTCGCGCGACAAGGTCGCGCGCGGCAGCCATCGTCGGTACGTCGAGTGCGATGATCGGCTGCGCGGCGAGGCGGGCGCTCTTCACGTCCGCCGCGGGGCTCGGCGGTTTCATCGTGGCCATTCGAGTGTGCCGATGATCTCGCCGAGGTCCCTCACCTCGTTCCTGTCGCACCACTGGCCGAGGTCGCGCACGATGCGCGCAGGCAACTTGGGATCGACGAGTGCTGCCGTGCCGATCGCGACCGCACTCGCGCCCGCGATCATGAACTGCAGCACGTCATCCGCACGGCGCGCGCCGCCTGCCCCGATGATCGGGATACGCACGGCCTGACGCACGCGCCACGTGGCCAACACTCCGACGGCGAGCAGGCCCGGTCCGCTCACGCCGCCCGAGCCGAATCCAAGCACGGGACGACGCGTCTCGACGTCGATCACGAGTCCGGGGATCGTATTGATGACCGTGATGCCATCTGCCCCGGCGCCCTCGGCGACACGCGCGGTCTCCGCGATGTTCGACAGGGTCTGCGAGAGCTTCACGAAGATCGGCTTGCGCGTCGCGGCGCGCGCGCCCGCGATCACCGTCGTGAGTGCCGCCGCATCCGCGCCGAACTCCATGCCGCCCTGCTTCACGTTCGGGCAGCTCACGTTGAGTTCGAAGCCGTGGATACCCGCCGCCCCATCCAGCCGCGCGACCACATCGCCGAAATCACTCGCCTCGCGACCGATGATGTTCACGAGCACGCGCGGCAGGTGGACGTTGGCCGCGATCCAGGGGAAGTCCTCGGCGAGCACGGCATCGACGCCGGGATTCGCGAGCCCCACCGCGTTGATCATCCCGCCGGCGAATTCCGCGACGCGCGGCGCCGGAGCGCCGGCACGCGGCTCGAGACTCACGGCCTTCGTGACGAACCCGCCGAGTTCCTCGAGCGGCATGACGTCGGCGAGTTCGCGGCCGTAGGCAGCGGTGCCGGCGGCGAGGAGGATCGGATTCTGGAAACGCAGCCCGGCGAACTCGACGGCGAGCGCCGCCTGGCTCATCGCGGTGAGCGCATGCGGCGCTCGTAGTGGAGGAGGTACTCGAACACCGCGTCGGCGATGGCGTCCGCGGTGGACTGCTGTCCCCCAGCACTCGCCATCCACGCCGTCTCCGCGGGATTTGATCCGAACCCGACTTCCACGAGGACGGCCGGCATGTACGAACGCATCAGCACGGAGAGGCCGGCCTGCTTCACGCCGCGTGCCCTGGATGCATCCGCGCCAGGCCGCCTTGGATGGTCGCCGCGAGATCGCTCGATTCACGAAGATGCTCGTTCTGCGCGATGTCGTTCATGATGAACGAGAGCGGATCGCCCTTCGTGGTCTCCACGTTCGACTCGAACCGCACGACGTCGTTCTCCATCGCGGCGACACGACGTTCGTCCTCGGTGCGCGCCTCGGAGAGGAAGTACGTCTCGAAGCCGCGCACGGCACGGCCGTTCTTCCACGCCGGGTTCGCCGCGTTCGTGTGAATCGAGATGAAGAGATCGGCCTTCTGGCCGTTCGCGATCCTCCCGCGATCACCGAGCGCGATGAGGGTGTCCGTGCGGCGCGTCATGTAGACGTCGATGCCGCGCTGCTTCAGTTCGCGTTCGATCTTGAGCGACATGGCGAGCGTGATCTGCGCTTCCCCGACGCGGCGACCGGCGATGATCGCACCCGGGTTGCCGGGATCGACTCCGCCATGACCGGCGTCCACCACGACCTTGTACCGGCGCGTGAGCGACTTGCCCGGCGCGCTCGCATTCGCCGACTCATCCGCTGGAGGCTTCGTCGGCACATTCACCGGCTTCACCGCCGGTGGGCCTGACGCATTCGTGATCACGACGGTGCCCGGCAGGTCCTTCCCCGCAGCGGGCCCCGCACGTCGCGCGATCGCCTGAAAGAGCCGCAGCTCGGAGCGCGACTTGTCCCACAGGATGCCGATGCCGAACCGCGGGATGACGTCGCTGAACAAC
>JANOTV010000249.1:0-14984 GCA_031416495.1 Gemmatimonadota bacterium | reverse complement strand
GCCCGTTGCGGGTGATCGGCGCAGATGGCGCACAGCTCGGCGTGCTGGAAGTGGACGTCGCGCTCAGCATGGCGGTCGAAGCCGGCCTAGACCTCGTCGAAGTGGCCCCGCTGGCCCGTCCCCCGGTGGTCCGCATCATGGACTACGGGAAGTACAAGTTCGAGCAGGCCAAGCAGGCCCGGCAGGCGAAGAAGAAACAGCACGTGATCCAGCTCAAGGAAGTGAAGTACCGTCCCGGCATCGAGAAGCACGACTTCGACACGAAGACCAACCGCGCCCGCGGCTTCATCGGAGACGGCAACAAGGTGAAGGTGACGCTGATGTTCCGCGGCCGGCAGATCGCTCATCCTGAGCTCGGCATGGCCGTGGTCGAACGGGTCGCCCAGAACCTCGCGGACGTCGCGAAGATCGAGACCGCCGCAAAGCTCGAAGGGAAGGCCCTCACCATGATCCTCACGCCGAAGTGAGAAAGGCGGACTGATGCCGAAGATGAAGACCCACAAGGGCGCGAAGAAGCGCTTCTCCATCACAGCGAAGGGGAAGGTGCGCCGTATGAAAGCGAACAAGAGCCACATCCTCACGAAGAAGTCGTCCAAGCGGAAGCGCAATCTCCGCCGCCCGACGACTGTCGCGACGAATGGCGAAGCCAAGAACCTGAAGCGCCTGTTGCAGGCATAGGGAGATAGGATGCCGCGCGTAAAGTCAAACGTCGTTCGCCTCAAGCGAAAGAAGCAGATCATGAAGGCCGCCAAGGGCGCCTTCGGCGGTCGTTCCAAGCTTTGGAAGGCAGCAAAGGAAACAGTCGAGCGCGGTTGGGTCTACGCGTATCGGGATCGCAAGGCGAAGAAGCGGGATTTCCGCAAGCTTTGGATCATGCGCATCAACGCCGCCGCGCGCCTGAATGGCATGTCGTACAGCGTCTTCATCAACGGCCTGCAGAACGTCGGGATCGAAGTCGATCGCAAGATCCTTGCGGACATCGCCGTACATGACCCGGCCGCGTTCGCGGTGCTGGCGGATCAGGCTCGGGCCAATGTCACCAAGGTGTCTGCCTGAGGCGTGAGGCGTGAGGGGTGAGGGGTGAGGAACGGCGGCATCGGAGAGATCCGGGGCCGCCGTTCCTTCGTTCCGGCAGCCAGTCCGGCGGTTTACCTTCCACCTTCCACCTTCCACCTCGCCTCGTGTCCCTCCAGACTTTCATCGCCGCCCTGGACTCCCTCGCCGCCGAGGGCCCCGCGCAGATCGCTGCCGCAGCCTCCATCGACGAATGGTCAGAGGTGCGCACGGCGCTCGTCGGCCGGCAGAGTGGCCGGCTGACGGAGATCATGGGCGGGCTGGGTGCGCTCGCGAAGGAAGACCGCCGCGAGGCAGGGCAGCGCGCGAATGCGGCGAAGATAGCGCTCGAGGCGGCGCTCGATGCGCGTCGCGCGGAACTCGCTGCGGCTGCGGCCGACAACGCGCGCACGATCGATCCCACGATGCCGGCGCGCGAGCGGTGGGCCGGTGCGGTGCATCCGGTGTCGCTCGTCATCGACGAAGTCCTCGAGATCTTCCGCGAGCTCGGCTTCACCGTCGCGCTCGGTCCGGAGGCGGAACACGCGTGGTACAACTTCGGCGCGCTCAACTTCCCCGCGGATCATCCCGCGATGGACATGCACGACACGCTCTACCTCGGCGAGGAGCAGGTGCTGCGCACGCACACCTCTCCGGTGCAGGTGCGCACGCTGCAGCAGTACGCGCCGCCGGTGCGCGTGCTCGCGCCGGGCAATGTCTATCGCCGCGACTTCTTCGATCCCTCGCACGCACCGATGTTCGCGCAGATCGAGGGGCTGGTCGTCGATGAGGGTGTGACCTTCGCCGACCTGAAGGCGACGCTCGGCCACTTCGCCGATCGCTTCTTCGGCAAGACGAAGACGCGCTGGCGTCCGTCGTACTTCCCGTTCACGGAGCCGAGCGCGGAGATGGACGTGACGTGCGGCGTGTGCAAGGGCAGCGGGTGCGCGGTGTGCAAGCAGTCGGGGTGGATCGAGATCCTCGGTTCGGGCATGGTGCATCCGTCGGTGCTCGAGG
The DNA here is from genome assembly GCA_031416495.1 of Gemmatimonadota bacterium. Classification (GTDB taxonomy): domain Bacteria; phylum Gemmatimonadota; class Gemmatimonadetes; order Gemmatimonadales; family Gemmatimonadaceae; genus Pseudogemmatithrix. Next base: position 12,914 of record JANOTV010000249.1, on the reverse strand, counting down.
CCGCGGGGCTCGACAGCGAGCGCTACACCGGCTGGGCATTCGGCATGGGGCCCGCCCGCACGGCGATCTCGCGTCACGGCATTCCCGACATCCGCATCCTCTACGATTCCGACGTGCGCTTTCTGGAGCAGTTCGCCCGATGAAGATCTCGCATGATTGGCTGTCCCGCTTCGTGCCGCACGGGCGCAGCGCCGCCGAGGTGCGCGATCTCCTCACGGCGCATGTCGCGACGGTCGAGGGACTCGAGCACCTGCGCGCGGACCTCGACACGATCGTGGTCGCGCGCGTCATCGAGAGCGAGCGCATCCCCGAGACGAAGCTCTCGTTCAACAGGGTCGACGATGGATCGGGCACGCTGTTCGACGTGGTCTGTGGCGCGCCGAACGTGACGGTTGGCGCGGTGTATCCGTTCGCGCGCACCGGCACGGTGATGCCCGGTGGCCTCACGATCGAGAAGCGGAAGATCCGCGGGTTCACCTCGAACGGCATGCTCTGCTCGGCGCGAGAGCTCGGGCTCGGTGAGGATCAGGATGGCATCCTCGAACTGACGACCGACGCGGCGCCTGGCACGCCGCTGCTCACCGTGATGCCGATCGGCGACACGCGTCTCGTCGTGGATGTGCTGCCGAACCGTCCGGACCTGCTCTCGCATCTTGGCGTCGCGCGCGAGATGCATGCGATCACCGGCGCGAAGCTGAGCCCGCCCGTCGAACTCGCGGACCTGCCGCCGGTGCCCGTTCCTGCGGATCGCGGCGAGACGTCGGCGAGTGCCGCCGGGTTCAGTGTGCGCGTCGAGGACTCTGCGGGTTGCCCGCGCTACACGGCGGCGATCATCACGGGCGTGACGGTGTGCCCGAGTCCGGCGTGGCTCAAGGACTGCATCGAGGCGGTCGGTGGACGCTCGATCAACAACGTCGTCGATGCGACGAACTACCTGTTGCACGGGTTCGGACAGCCCGTGCATGCATTCGATCGTGCGAAGCTCGCGGGCCATGCGATCGTCGTGCGTCGCGCGCATGCGGGCGAGAAGCTCGTCACGCTCGACGGCACGGAGCGCACGTTGACGCCGGAGATGCTCGTGATCGCCGACGCGGAACGCGCGACGGCACTCGCCGGACTCATGGGCGGCCGCGACAGCGAAGTGACCGACGCGACCACGGAGATCGTGCTCGAAGTTGCGACCTTCGATGCGCGTCGTGTGCGCGCGGCGCGTCGTGCGACCGGTCTTTCGTCGGAGGCGAGCTACCGGTACGAGCGCGGCATCGACGATGCCGCGGTGCCCGACATGCTCGCGCTCGGCGCGGCGCTCGTCGCGCATCTGAGCGGTGGACACGTCGAGACGGTCCTCCATGTCGGCGGTTCGCCGGCGGCGCGGGCGACCGTGTCGCTGCGTCCAGCGCGCGTGGCGCATCTGCTTGGCGACGAGGTGCCGAGGGATGAGATCGTGCGGCTGCTGCGCGCGATCGGCTTCACGATCGTCGTTGAGGAGGCGCGTCTGCTGGTGACGCCGCCCTCGTGGCGACACGACGTCACGCATGAAGTCGACCTGATCGAGGAAGTCGCGCGGTTGCGCGGCTTCGACCTGCTGCCCGACACGCGGCGCGGTGCGCGGCCGGGCACGGTGCCCGATCATCCGCTGCACGTCACGGCGCGTCGCGTGCGCGATGCACTCGTTGCCGCCGGCATGCTGGAAGTGCGGCCGCTGCCGTTCACGTCAGGCGGGGCAGACACGAGTGACCTCGTGCGCGTCGCCAACCCGCTCGCCGAGGATGAGCCGTTCCTTCGCGCGTCGGTGCTCGACACGCTCGCGCGGCGCGCGGAGTACAACCTGAATCGCATGCAGGGCAACGTCCGCATCTTCGAGATCGGGTCTGTGTTCGCCGCGACGGGTGCGTCACTCCCGCGTGAAGAGATGCGCGCTGCGTTGCTCGTGATGGGCCTGTCGCGTCCGCCGCATTTCACCGAGCCGCAGCCGCCCGCGTTCGATGAGTGGGACGCGAAGGGATTCGCGCAGACGCTCGCGCGCGCGGCGTATCCGGGTGCGACGGTCGTGCTGGAAGGGGCCGACGCGCCGGCGCTCTGGCGCGTGATGATCGATGGCGAGCGGCTGGGGCAGGTGGCCCGCGTCGCGTTGGATGCCCCGGTCTGGGCGTCGGCGGCGTTCGGTGTCGAACTGACGCTCGGCCTGATGGGCAACGCCCCGGTTGCGGGGCAGGGGAACCACGCGCAGGGCGCGGCAGGTACACCAGGCGGTGCTGGCGACGCACGGGGTGCTCCGGCACGGCGCACTCCAGCACCGGTGCAGTTCCGCCCGCTCCCCACCACGCCCGCCGCCGAGTTCGACCTCGCACTCCTCGTCCCCGAGACGATGAGAGCCGGCGACGTCGAATCCGTGCTGCGCGAGACGGGCGGTGAACTCCTCGAGCGCGTATCGCTCTTCGACGAGTTCCGCGGCCAGGGTGTACCGGAGGGCATGCGCTCGCTCGCGTGGCGATTGACGTTCCGCCATCCGGAGCGCACTCTACGCGACAAGGAGATCGAGGGTCGGCGCGCCCAGCTCCTGAAGACCTTGGAGAACACACTCGGTGTCAGACCACGTGCCAGCTGATTCGCCCGCGGCGGAGTCCTTCCGCGAACTCGAGTTCCTCGTGCGGAACCTCGGCGAGGAGCTCGCGACCTTTCGCAAGCGCGCACACGCCGCGGAGTCGCGCCTCAAGAACATCGGCACCTCGCCGGTCGGCGACGCGCCGGCCGAGGAGCGCGTGGCGGCTCTCGAGGCGGAGAACGCGCAGCTGCGCGCACGGCTCGCCCAGGCGACCGAGCGTACGCGCACGATGATGGAGCGCGTGCGGTTCCTTCGGCAGCAGCATGTCATCGGAGGTGAGCAGTGACCGTTCATTCGACGCGCGTGAAGATCGTCGGAGAGGAATACACGATCCGCTCGGACGTGCCGCCGGAGCACACAAAGGCGATCGCGGCGCACGTGGATGCTGCCATCCGGAAGGTCCTCGAGAGTCCGGCGATCACCGATCCCGGCAAGGCGGCGATCCTCGCGGCGATGTCGATCACGGACCAGCTCTTCCGCGAGCGCGAGGCCGCACAGGCCGTGGCCGACGGGATGAGCGGACTTTCCGGCGAACTGCGCCGCTGGCTGCCGCCGGGAAAGCGCGGGTAGCCTCTTCCGACGGTGGGTTCCGGATGCGCTGCGTTGCCTTTTGGGGCACGGGCCGATAGCTTCCCATCCGAGTGGGTGCGAAGGCCCGTAGGTGTAAGCGCACTCGGTAGTTAGCCCGTCCCTTCCCGCACCCTTCGTCGGTGCCCGATCGGTCGGCCAGCAGCCGGGGTTGTGTTCTCACCAGACGTGCCGCCCGCGCTTTCCGTTCCGTACGCGGCGCTCGCAGGCCGCCCTGCGCATACGAGTCAATAAATGCAGAATACGCTGTACGTCGCGATCGTGATCAGCGCCGCCGCATTGCTGTTGGCCGCCATTCCGATCGCTTTCATTGTTGGTCGCAGGTCAGGGAAGGCGCGGGAGGATGCCGCACGTCGGCTGGCTGGTGAAGCAGCCGACCAGATCGCCAAGAAGATCGTTGCCGAAGCGCACCGCGATGCCGAGTCCGCGCTCAAGCAGGCGCTCCTCTCCGGCAAGGAAGAGGTGATGAAGGTGCGCGAGGCCTGGGAGGTCGAGGCCCGGAAGCGCCGTGAGGAGGTGGACCGCGAGGAGAAGCGGGTCACCGACCGCGAACAACAGGCCGACCGGAAGTTCGAACTGGTCGACAACAAGGAAAAGGACCTCAGCCGCCGCGCCAGCGAGTTCGGCCGCCGCGAGAAGCAGCTTGAGGACCGCCAGGCGGAGCTGGACTCACTGGTGGGTGAGGAACGCCGTCGGCTCGAGCAGCTCGCCGGACTTTCCGCGAGCGAGGCCAAGGCCGAGCTGATCCGTCGGCTGGAAGCAGAAGCGCAGGCCGACGCCGGCAATCGCATCCGCGAGATCCGCGACACGGCCAAGCGCAACGCCGACCGCGAGGCCAAGAAGATCGTGGCGCTCGCCATCCAGCGCATCGCCGCCGAGCACACTGCGGAGATCACCGCTTCGGCCGTCGCGCTTCCCAAGGATGACATGAAGGGCCGCATCATCGGCCGCGAGGGTCGCAACATCAGGGCGTTCGAGCTCGCGACCGGCGTGGACGTGATCATCGACGACACACCGGATACGGTGGTGGTCTCGTGCTTCGACCCCGTGCGCCGCGAGGTGGCCCGCCTGGCGCTCGAGAAGCTCGTCGCCGACGGACGCATCCATCCGGGACGCATCGAGGAAGTGGTCGAGAAGTCGAAGAAGGAAGTCGAGGCTGGGATCATCGAGACGGGCGAGCAGACCGCGTACGAAGTCGGCGTGCATGGCCTCCATCCGGAGGTCATCAAGCTCATCGGCCGCATGAAGTGGCGGACGAGCTACGGCCAGAACATCCTCTTTCATTCGAAGGAGACAGCATTCCTCGCGGGGATCATGGCGGCTGAGCTCGGGCTCGACGTCGCGATGGCCAAGCGCGGTGCGCTGCTGCACGACATCGGCAAGGTGCTGACGCACGACCACGAGGGCACGCATGTGCAGCTCGGCGTGGAAGTGGCGACCAAGTACGGCGAGCATCCGCTGGTCGTGAACTGCATCGCGGCACACCATGACGACGTGCCGCACGAGAGCGAGATCTCGGTGCTGGTGCAGGCCGCGGATGCCATCTCGGGCTCGCGTCCGGGGGCGCGTCGCGAGGCGTTCGAGACCTACGTGAAGCGGCTGGAAGGGCTCGAGAAGATCGCGTTGAGCTACAAGGGCGTGGACCGCGTGTTCGCGATCCAGGCAGGACGCGAGATCCGTGTGATCGTGGATCCCGATGGCGTGGACGACAACCGCATGCAATCACTCACCGAGGAGATCGCGCGCCGGGTCGAGTCCGAGCTGCAGTATCCCGGACAGATCAAGGTCGTGGCGATCCGCGAGAAGAGGACGACCGACATTGCCCGCTGAGATCATCGATGGGATCGCGATCGCGGCGCGCGTGCGCGCGCGAGTCGCGGTGGACACGGCCAAGCTCAAGGCACGTGGCGTCACGCCGGGACTGACGGCCGTCCTCGTTGGGGACGACCCGGCGAGCGCCGTGTACGTCGCGAGCAAGGAGCGCGCGTGCAAGGAGGCCGGGATGAAGGGCGAGACGATCCGGCTGCCGGCGTCGACGCCGGAAGACGAGTTGCTCGCGCTCATCGATCGGCTGAACGCGGATCCAACGGTGCACGGGATCCTGGTGCAGATGCCGGTGCCCAAGCAGATCGATTTCCAGAAGGTGGTCCGCCGGATCGCGCCCGGGAAGGACGTGGACGGGTTCCACCCCTTCAACGTCGGCAAGCTCTTCACCGGCGACTCCGACGGGTTCGCGCCCTGCACGCCCGCCGGTGTGCAGGTGATGCTCGCCGAGGCCGGAGTGGAGACGACGGGGAAGCACGCGGTGATCATCGGCCGGAGCAACGTCGTGGGGAAGCCGATGGCCGCGCTGCTGATCCAGAGCAGCAAGGGCGGGGATTGCACCGTGACCATCTGCCATTCGCGCACGAAGGATCTCGCGTCGCACACGCGTCGCGCGGACATCCTGATCGCGGCGATCGGCAGGCCGGAGATGGTCACGGCCGACATGGTGAAGCCGGGGGCGGTCGTGATCGACGTGGGGATCAACCGGGTCGACGATCCCTCGGTGCCCAAGGGGTACCGCATCGTCGGCGACGTGCACTTCGAGCAGGTGAGCCGGGTCGCGTCGAAGATCTCCCCCGTGCCCGGCGGCGTCGGACGGATGACGATCGCGATGTTGCTCGCGAACACCGTCCGGGCCGCCGAACTCACCCTCGAGGGCTGAGCGCGCGCGTGCAGGCACCCGGAGAGACCGCTGCCGCCGCGATCGCCGTCGCCGAACTCACGGAGACGGCGAAGGCGGTTCTCGAGGGCGCGTTCCCTCGCCTGTGGGTGAAGGGCGAGGTGTCGAACCTCACCAAGCATCGCAACGGCCACTGGTACTTCACGCTGCGCGATGCCACGGCGCAGCTCACCTGCGTCGTCTGGTCGCGCGACACGCGGCGCATCCCGGCCGCGCCGAACGAAGGCATGCAGGTGATGGCTCGCGGGCAGCTCACGGTCTACACGGCGCAGGGCAAGATGCAGTTCACCGTCGATGCGCTCGAGGCCGAGGGAGAGGGCCTCTGGAAGAAGGCGTTCGACGAGACCAAGGCGCGACTCGACCGCGACGGACTCACGGCGGCCGCGCGCAAGCGAAGACTGCCGCGCTTTCCGCGCACCGTGGCGGTCATCACGAGCCCCGATGGCGCGGCGCTGCGCGACATCGTGAGCGTGATCCAGCGACGCAACCCCGGCGTGTCGATCGTCATCATCCCCGCGGCGATGCAGGGCGACACGGCGCCGGAGTCCATCTGCGAGGCGCTCGACCGGCTCGACCGGTGGGGTGGTGCGGACCTGCTCATCATCGGCCGTGGTGGCGGTTCGCGCGAGGACCTCTGGGCGTTCAATGATGAGGGCGTCGCGCGCGCGCTCGCCGCGTGCCGCATCCCGACCATCTCTGCCGTTGGGCATGAGACCGACTTCACGATCGTCGATTTCATCTCCGACCTGCGTGCCGCGACGCCCTCGGTCGCCGCGGAGACGGCCGTGCCCGTGCTCGCCGAGGTCCGTCTGGCGGTGCGTGCGCTCGGCGGCGTGATGAGCGATACGCTCGAGGACCGGCTGCAGCGCGGCGCACGCGACCTGCGGCAGCGTGCCGATGGTCTGTCGCAGCGCGCGCGGCGCGTGACGGAGCGCCGGCGTTCGCGCGTGCAGCAGCTCGCCGGCCGCATCGAGGCGCTCTCTCCACTCGGCGTGCTCGCGCGCGGATACTCCGTGGCGCGCAGCGTCGACGGTCACGCGCTGGCGCGTCTCGACGCGTTCAAGCCGGGCGCGGCGTTCGACCTCCTCCTTCACGATGGCCGCGTGCGTTCGATCGCAGCGTCACTGCATCCCGACGGCCCGCACATCAGGAGCAACACATGAGCAACACATGAGCAACACATGAGCAACACATGAGCGGTTCATTCGAGACGACGCTCTCCCGGCTCGAGCAGATCGCGAGCGCGCTCGACCGCGACGACCTCCCGCTCGAGGAGGCGCTGCTGCTCTTCGAGGAAGGGATCGCGAAGCTGCGCGAGGCGACGAGGCAGCTGGCGGAGGCCGACGGCAAGGTCCAGACGTTGATCGAACAGGCCCAGGGCGTGTTCGAGGTCAGGGAGTGAGCTCCGAAGTGCCCGACGCGGGGCGCGCGGATCAGGTGGGTGAGGCGTTCGTCGAGAGCGACCGCGCCGCGGTCTCGCGCGAGCTCGTGCGCCTCATGGCGCACTACCTCGGTGAGGATCACGGGCCGGTGGCCGATGCGATCCGCTACAGTCTGTGTGGTGAAGGGAAGCGCCTGCGCGCCATTCTCGTGATCGCGGCGTATCGCGCGGCGCACGGTACGGGTGATGTGACCGCGCTCGCCGCGGCGGTGGAAGTCGTGCACGCGTATTCGCTCGTGCACGACGACCTGCCGTGCATGGACGACGATGACATGCGCCGCGGCCGTCCGACGGTGCACACGGTGTACGGCGTCGCCGCGGCGACCGCGGCCGGCATGGCGATGGTGCCGCTGGCGGCGCGCGTGGCGACCGATGCGGCGCGCGACCTCGGCCTCGCGCCGGAGGTGCGCACCGAACTGCTGCGTGTGCTCATGCGCGCCTCGGGCGCTGGCGGCATGATCGGCGGGCAACTGCTCGACCTCGAAGGCGAGGGGCTCTCGCTCTCGCTCGACGAGCTCGAGCGCATCCATCGTCTCAAGACCGGCGCGCTGATCGAGGCGTCGATGGTGATCGGCGGGCTCGCGGCGGGTGCGCCGCCCGCGCTGCTCGAGGCGTTCGCGCGCTACGGGGCGGCCATCGGCCTCGCCTTCCAGATCGCGGACGACGTGCTCGACATCACCGGCACTACCGACCAGCTCGGAAAGACGGCGGGGAAGGACGTGCAGTACCGCAAGAGCACGTATCCGGCGCTGCTGGGCATCGAAGGCGCCATCGCGCGGGCAGACGCACTGGTGCACGAGGCGCGGGAAGGCCTCCGACGCCAGGATGCGCTGACCCCCGCACTCGACTTTCTCGCCCGCTTCACGGTCACGCGCACGTCATGAAGCAACGGAAGCCCAATGCTGCACTGGCGAAGCCCCCGGCTTCGGTACAACCTACGTCTGTTATCATCCCGAGTTCTTCCATGCCTGCCATGAACCTCCTCGATCGCGTGAAGAGCCCCGCCGACCTCCGGCGGATGAGCTACGACGAACTGTGCCAGGTGGCGCAGGAACTGCGCGAGTTCCTGATCCAGAGCTGCTCCGTCACGGGCGGCCATATCGGCGCGGGACTCGGTGTCGTCGAGCTCACGGTGGTGCTGCATGCGGTATTCGACACGCCGCGTGACCAGCTCGTGTGGGACGTCGGTCACCAGGGCTATCCGCACAAGGTGCTCACGGGCCGCAAGGACCTCATGCACACGCTGCGGCAGGAGAACGGCCTCTCCGGCTTTCTCAAGCGCACCGAGAGCGAGTACGACGTCTTCGGCGCAGGGCATGCGGCCACATCCATCTCCGCCGCGCTCGGCATCGCTGCGGCGCGCGACATCAACGGCGACGACTACAAGGTCGCCGCGATCATCGGCGACGGCTCGCTCGGCTCCGGCCTCGCGTACGAGGCGCTCAACAACGCCGGCGCGACGGAGCGCGATTTCATCGTCGTGCTCAACGACAACGAGATGAGCATCGCGCCGAACGTGGGCGCGATGCACAAGTATCTCACGTCGGTGCAGCGCAACCCGATCTACAACCGCCTGCGCACCGCGATCGGCGACTGGGTGGACGACCATGCGACCGGCGTGTTCAAGGACGCGGGCAGCATCATGCGCCGCTGGGAAGAAGCGATGAAGGCGTTCCTCACGCCGGGCGTGCTCTTCGAGGAACTCGGCTTCCGCTACTTCGGCCCGATCGACGGCCACGACATCCCGCAGATGATGGAGACCTTCAAGGCGGTGCGCGCCTTCAAGGGGCCGCGCCTCGTGCATGTGATCACCACCAAGGGCAAGGGCTTCCCGGCTGGCGAGCACGGCGAGAAGTGGCATGCGCTCCCGCCGGGTCATGACCCGGCCACCGGCAAGCAGCTCAGGGCGTCGACGGTGAACCCGAACTACACGTCGGTCTTCGGCAAGGCGCTCGACGAGTTCATGACCGAGTACCCGAAGCTTGTGGCGATCACCGCCGCGATGCCGAGCGGCACCGGTGTCGGCGCGGCGGCGAAGCGCCATCCCGACCGCTTCTTCGATGTGGGCATCGCCGAAGCGCATGGCGTGACCTTCGCCGCCGGCATGGCGACGCAGGGGCTGCGTCCGCTGGTCGCGATCTATTCCACCTTCCTGCAGCGCGCCTTCGACAGCATCGTGCACGACGTCGCCATCCAGAACCTGCCGGTGGTGTTCTGCATGGATCGCGCGGGACTTGTCGGCGAGGACGGAGAGACGCACGGCGGCCTGTATGACATCGCCTACATGCTCGCGGTGCCGAACATGACGGTGACCGCGCCCAAGGACGGTGCAGAACTCGTCGGCCTCATGCGCGCAGGCATCGAGCATGAGGGTGGACCGTTCTCCATGCGGTATCCGCGCGACATCTCGCCCGATCTCGTGGATGGAGTGCAGGGGATCTCCGCGACGCCGCGCGCCACCTGGGAAGTGCTGCGCAAGGGTGAGGAGATCGCGATCCTCGCGGTGGGCACGATGGTCGGCGAATCGATGAAGGCCGCCGAGGCGCTCGCGTTCGAAGGCCTGCCGGTGACGGTCGTGAACTGCCGCTACCTCAAGCCGTACGACGAGACGACCCTCACGGCGCTGCTCGCGACGCACAAGCAGCTGCTCGTGGTGGAGGAGGGCACGGTCATCAACGGCTTCGGCGCATTCATGGCGTCGGTCGTGAGCGCGATGGACCCCGGCGTGCGCGTCACCGCGCTCGGCGTGCCCGATCGCATCGTCTACGCGGCGTCGCGCGCGCGGCAGCTCTCGATCTGCGGCATCGACGCCGAGGGCATCGCGAAGAAGGTGCGCGCCCTGCACGAGAGCGAGGCGCTCACGGGGTGACCACTCGTCTCGGCGTCATCGGGCACCGAGGCTACGCGAAGCTCGCGGACATACGCTCGTTCCTCGAGCGGGAGGCGTCGGCGCGTGGCTACACGCTGGCGTATGAGGATGCCCTGCTCGCCGACCTGCCCGATGGCGCGAGCCTCGGGCACCCCGGCGAGATCGACGTGCTGATCACGCTCGGTGGCGACGGTACGCTGCTGCGCGGCGCGCGTTTCGTGGGCAGCTCTGGCGTGCCGGTGCTCGGCGTCAACCTGGGCAAGCTCGGCTTCCTCACCGCCTGCGGGCACGACACGTTCGAGGAAGCATTCGCCATGTTCGACCGCAAGGAGTACCGCGTCGAACCGCGCATGGTGCTCGACGCGACGTCCACCACCGAGAGCGGAACCGTGGGCATGCCGTTGCGCGCGCTCAACGACGTCGTGGTACACAAGGGTGGCTACGCGCGCGTGCTGCGCATGCGCGTGTTCGTGAACGACGAGCTGATCGGCGCCTTCGCCGCCGACGGCGTCGTCGTCGCGACGCCCACCGGGTCCACGGCGTACTCACTCTCCGCCGGTGGACCGATCGTCGTGCCGACGTTCGACTCCATCATCGTCACGCCCGTCGCGCCGCATACGCTCGCGATCCGGCCGACGATCCTTCCGCCCGATGCGGTCGTGCGGCTCGACGTGGATGACGCCCCTGACGAAGTGCTCCTGACCGTCGATGGCCAGGTGGGTGCGACGCTGGCCGAGGGTCAGTCGCTCACCGTCCGCCGCAGCATGGCGCCGCTCGGCTTGATCCGGTTCAACGAGAGCACCTTCTTCTCGCGGCTGCGTCGGAAGCTGGGGTGGGGCGGGATGGTTGAGAACGGTCGATGAACGCAATCGTCGGATGCGGGCGTTCTCTCCGCCCCAGTGCATGCTGACCGCACACCTCGCATGCTGACCGAACTCAGGATCCGCAATCTCGCGATCATCGACACTGTGACGCTCCCGCTCGCCGCGGGCTTCAATGTGCTCTCGGGCGAGACGGGCGCGGGCAAGTCGATCATCGTCGGCGCGCTCGGGCTGCTCATTGGTGAGCGCGCGTCGGGCGACCTCGTGCGCACGGGAGCGGAGAAGGCGAGCGTCGAGGGCATCTTCGACGTCGCAGGGAACGCGGCGCTCGCCGCGATGCTCGACGAACGCGGGATAGAACTCGTCGCCGACAGCACGCTCGTGCTCAAGCGTGAGCTCTCCTCGGCTCCGGGCGGACGCACACGCGCCTGGGTGAATGGATCGCCGGTCACTGCGGGCGTGCTCGCCGAGATCGGCCGGTCGCTCGTGAACGTGCACGGGCAGCACGAGGCGCAGGCGCTGCTCGAGCCCGAGGCGCAGCGCCACATCCTCGATGCGTTCGGCGAGGCGACGGCCGAGGGGGAGGCGGTGGTGCGCGCGCATCACGAACTCGCGGCGGCGCGCGCGGCGGTCACGTCGCTTGCCGCGCGCCGCGACGAGGCGACGCGCCGCGCGGACTGGCTCTCGCACGTGGCGAGGGAGATCGGCGACGCCGCTCTGCGCGAGGGCGAGAACGAGCGGCTCGATGAGGAGGCGCGCCGTCTCACGCACGGCAGCGAGCTGCAGTCGCTCATCGGGGAGGTCACCGCTGCGCTCGATGGCACCGAGCCTGCGGTGCTCAGCACGCTCGGACACCTGCAGCGGCCGCTCGCCGCCTTGCAGCGAATCGATCCCGCGACGGCGCGACTGCAGGAACTCTTCGACGCCGCGTGGTACGCGCTCGAGGAGCTCGCGCGCGAAGCACGGTCCTACGAGGAGGGGATCGAGCTCGACCCCGCGCGACTCGATGAAGTCGAGCGTCGGCGCGACCTCATCTTCAAGCTCGTGAAGAAGCACGGTGGCAGTATCGCGGCGGTGCTCGCGGCGGGGCGCGAGGCGCGCGCGGAGCTCGACCTCATCGACACCGCGGCGCTCGACATCCGCGCGCTCGAGTCGCGCGTGGCGCTGGCGGCGGCGGCGTTCGCGGCGGCGGCCGAGCGGCTCAGCGTGAAGCGGCAGGCCGCGGCGTCGGCCCTCGCGAAGGCGGTCGAGGAGCGACTGCCCGACCTCGGCATGCCCGACGGCCGGTTCCTCGTGCATCTCGCGTTGAAGAGTGAAGCGGCCGCGACCGGTGCGGAGGATGTGGAGTTTCGCGTCGCACTCAACGTCGGCCACGACGCCCGCCCGCTTGCGCGCGTCGCATCGGGCGGCGAACTCGCGCGCGTGATGCTCGCGCTCAAGACGATCCTCGCGCGACTCGACGGCATCCCGACGTTGATCTTCGACGAGGTCGACGCGGGGATCGGCGGGCGCACCGGCCTCATGGTGGGCGACGCGATGCGCGACGTCGCGGCGCATCACCAGGTGTTCGCGATCACGCACCTCCCGCAGATCGCCGCGCGCGCGCATCATCACATCCTCGTGCAGAAGGCCGCGAAGGGCGGCGTGACGACGTCGGATGTGCTGCTGGTGTCAGGCGAGGCGCGCGTGGATGAGATCGCGCGGATGCTCGGCGGCGACGCGGAGAGCGAGACGAGCCGCGAGCATGCGAGGGAGCTGCTCGCGGCTCAGCGTCCGAAGAGGCGCGTGTAGTACCGCAGCTGGATCCGGTCTTCCCACCGCTTCGGCACGATCCCCTCGCCGCTGGTCACCGACTGCTGGTGCGA
>JANOTV010000248.1:0-3035 GCA_031416495.1 Gemmatimonadota bacterium | reverse complement strand
GCCAGCCAGCGTTTGAAGGGTTCGGCCTTGGGGCTGGGGATGGACTGTATCAATCGGAAAATGCCTTGCGTATTCCAGCACTGGAGTTTTTGCCGCCCGCCCGCCGTCTCAAACGCCAGCGCAAGGGGGGGGTCAATTTGCCCCCCTTGGCTGTCCAGGCTTAAATCGGGGTCGCGCCTGCGCATCTTCTTCCAATAGTCCGACGGGTCGGCGGCATCGGTCAGGGCGGCAACGATGTCGGTGATGACAAACCACCACTCGTCGTCGTGCAGGGTGCGGCGGATGGCCTTCTCCTGAAAAACGACAAGGTGGTCGGCAGAAGCATCCTGTTCGGTGACTTTTTTTCTCATGGTTTCAGCTCCGGAAGCAATGCGGCAAGCGGACTGCCGACAGCGACGGGGGGACGACGATCTTGGCGGCGAGCGCCAGCACCCGGCGGTTACGCGCCAGCGCGGTGGCGCGCCGTGAATATTCGTTGCATCGCATCCTGCGCACGCCCAGGCAGCACGTCGGGGGCCGTCGCCGCCACTTCGAACGCCCACGTCACGCATGCGTCCGCGGCGAGCAGGTCCAGCGCGCACGCGCGGGCGTCCGCCGCCGTCTCGCCCAGCACCGCGCGCAACAGCTCCTCCCCCGCGAGAGTCAGCGCATCGGCAACAGGCAGTTCCTCCCACCCAGGATGCGCGGACAAGACCTCGGCCACGCGGCGCACGAGTGCCGGCGGCGCGGCAGGCTCGGCGCGCTCGACCCACTCGGTGTGTGTCGCCCGCGCACTCACGCGGCGCCCATAAGCGCCGCGCGCGCGATGTCGGCCGCCACGCCCGGCATCGTCGCCACCTGCGCGCCCGTCAGACCCGCCTGCGCCATATGATCCTTGCCGCCGCCACGGATACCCGTGCGCGCCGCGATCGCCTTCACAAGCCCGCCAGCCGTCACGCCGCGCGCGCGCAGGTCGTCGCTCACGACGATCACCAGCCCGCCCTTGTCGTCGCCGAAATCCGCGACGAGCACGCCCACCCCGCTCCCGAGCTGCTCGCGCACGACGTCGCCGAGCGCCTGCAAGGTCTTCATCGAATCCGCGACAACGATCCTGGCCAGCAACTGCGCGCCGTTCACCGTCTCGGCGCCCGCAACGAGCTCCGCGCCCTGGGCACCGCCACCGCGCAGCGCCTCGTCGAGCTTCTTCTCGAGCGCCTTCTTCTCCGCGAGCATCTGGTCGATGCGCTTGCCGAGCAGGTCGGCGCCGAGTGCGTTGACCTTGAGCCGCTCGGCGACGCTGATGAGCGCCTGCTCGCGCTCGCGCAGCATCTCATAGGCGCGACGCCCGGTGAATGCCTCGATGCGGCGCACCCCCGCGGCCACGCCACTCTCGGAGACGATGCGCATGAGCACTATCTGCCCCGTGTTCTTCACATGCGTGCCGCCGCAGAGCTCGACCGAGAGCCCGGGGATCTCCACCACGCGCACCAGGTCGCCGTACTTCTCGCCGAAGAGTGCCATCGCGCCCGCGGCGACGGCTTCCTTGTACGGCTTCTCCACGGTGCGCACATCCACGCTCGCCCAGATCCCTTCATTGACGATGCGCTCGATCTCGTCGAGCTGCGCCTGCTTGATGGGACCATGATGCGTGAAGTCGAAGCGCAGGCGATCGGGCGCGACGAGGGAACCCGCCTGATGCACATGCTCGCCGAGCACCTGGCGCAGCGCTGCGTGCAGCAGGTGCGTCGCGGTGTGATTGCGCTCGGTGTCGCGGCGCCGGTCGCTCGGCACACGCGCCAAAGCGGTGCCGAAAACGACATAGCCCCTGAGCTTGCCGATAGCGGCGACGCGCCCGTCGATCTTCCGCACTTCATTCACGTCGACATGCCAGCCCTTGCCGATGATCTCCCCCTGGTCGGACACCTGACCACCCGACTCGGCGTAGAACGGCGACTCGCGCAGCATCACTGCCACCTGTCCATCAGGCAGCGTCTTCACGGCGGTCACCTGCGATTCCACCTCGATCATCTCGTAGCCGACGAACATCCCGGTCGGCGACTCTTCCTTCTTCTGCCACTGCGAGAGGTCGGAGAGCGTGTCCGCCAAGACGGTGATCTTCTTCGACTTGCGCTCGTCCTGCGACTGCTTGCGCTGGCCGGCGAGCGCTGATTCGAAACCCGCGATATCCACGAGATAGCCGCGCTCGCGCGCCATCAGCTCCGTGAGGTCGATCGGGAACCCGAAGGTGTCGTAGAGCTTGAAGGCGTCTTCGCCCGCGATCATCCCGCGCATCGCGGTCGAGCCCTGCGTCGACGCCTCGGGCGCGAGCTGGTCGAAGCGCGACATGCCACCGTCGATCGTCGCGAGGAATCGCTCTTCCTCGGCGCGCGTCGTGGCGATGATCTGCTTGCGTCGCGCGGCGAGCTCGGGGAACTGCTCGCTCATCGTCGCGATCACGCTCTCCACGACGTACACGAGCGTCGGCTCGCGGCGTCCGAGCAGCCAGGCATGACGCACCGCGCGGCGCAGGATGCGGCGCAGCACGTAGCCGCGCCCTTCATTCGACGGGAACACGCCGTCGGCGAGCAGGAAGCTCACCGCGCGCGCATGGTCGGCGAGCACGCGGAAGCTCGCCGAGTCCTCGTTGGCGTACAGATACTTTCGGCCGACGACTTCCTCGACCTTCGCGATGAGCGGCGCAAAGAGATCGGTGTGGTAGTTGTTCGCGACGCCCTGCAGCACGGCAGCGATCCGCTCGAGGCCCGCACCCGTGTCGACCGAGGGCTTCGGCAGCGGCAAGAGCTCGCCGTCGGGCTGACGATCGTACTGCATGAAGACGAGGTTCCAGATCTCGAGGAACCGTCCCGCCTCGGCGCCTTCGACGAACGCGTCCGTGGAATAGTCGGAGATGGAGGTGTCCGTCACTCACCCGTCGCGCCCTTGGGGAAGGCGAAGTCCTTCGCGAGATGCGCGAGGTCTACGTAGATCTCGGTGCAGGGACCGCACGGGCCGGTGTCTGCCATCTGCCAGAAGTTGTCGCGCTCGCCGAGTCCGTA
>JANOTV010000247.1:0-3910 GCA_031416495.1 Gemmatimonadota bacterium | reverse complement strand
CATCGAGCCAGGCGAAGCAGTCGTCGGCCACGCGCGCCGCGATCTCTGCACCGTAACCCCACGAGATGGAATCCTCGTAGGCGACGATCACGCGGCCCGTCTTCTTCGCCGACGCGAATACAGTCTCCTGGTCCCAGGGCGAGAGCGTGCGCAGGTCGATGACCTCGACCGACAGTCCCTTCTCGTCCTCGAGCTGCTTGGCAGCCACGAGCGCGCGCTGCACTGTCGCGCCGTAGGTCACCACCGTCACGTCGGTGCCGTCCTTCACGATCTTCGCCTTGCCGAACGGGATCATGAAGTTCGGGCCCGGATACGCACCCTTGTTGTACGTCTGGCGGTAGAGATGCTTGTGCTCGAGGAAGATCACGGGATCCTCGCAGCGGATCGCCGTGCGCATCAGGCCGTTGGCATCGAGTGCGCTGCTCGGGCAGACCACGCGAAGGCCCGGCGTATGCGTGAACAGCGACGCACCGGTCTGCGAGTGATACACGCCGCCGCGGATATAGCCGCCGTACGTCGTGCGCACGACCATCGGCGAAGAGAATGCGTTGTTCGAGCGCCAGCGCATCGTCGCGAGCTCGTCACGCAGCTGCATGTACGCGGGCCAGATGTAGTCGAAGAACTGGATCTCGACGACCGGCTTGAACCCGCGCAGCGCCAGACCGATCGCGCGGCCGATGATGTTGGCCTCGGCGAGCGGCGAATTGTAGACGCGCGCGCTGCCGAATTCCTTCTGCAGGCCCCACGTCACCTTGAAGACGCCGCCCTTGCCCTTCACCTTGCCGAGGTGTTCCTCGCGCGAGACGTCGGCGACGTCCTCGCCGAAGACGAGAATACGCGGGTCGCGCCGCATCTCGTCGCGCATCGCGGCATTGAGCAGGTCCACCATCGTCGTGGGTTCGCCGCTCGACTGCGGGTCATCTTCGGTGTCGAACTGCTCGCTGGTCGGATCGACGTCGGGCGAGTACACGGCGAAGTGCACCGTGTCGGCACCGGGCTGCGCCTGGGGGAGCGCGTCGTCCGTCGCGGCGAGCACCTCGGCATCCACCTCCTCCTGCATCTTCGCGAGCTCGGCCTCGGTCGCGTAACCCTCCTCGATGAGGAACTTCGGGAAGGTCGTGAGCGGGTCTCGCGCGGCGTCGGCCAGTCGCTCGGACTCGGGGCGGTACGTCACCTCGTCGTCGGAGAGCGAGTGCGAGTACGGGCGGATGACCTTGGCGTGCACGAGCGCCGGTCCCTTCCGCTCGCGCGCATACGCGACGGCCTTCTTCATCACTTCATACGATGCGAGCAGGTCGCAGCCGTCCACTTCCTGGATGAACAGCCCCGGGAACGACGCGACGAGCTTGGAGATCGAGCCGCCGGCGGTGTTGACCTCGACCGGGACGGAGATCGCGTAGCCGTTGTCCTCGACGAGGTAGACGACCGGCGTCTTGAGGTTGCACGCCGAGTTGAGCGACTCCCAGAATTCGCCTTCGGAGGTCGTGCCGTCGCCGGTGGAGACGAAGACCACTTCATCCTTCTCGAACCCTTCGGTGATGCCGAGGGTCTTCGCGCGGAGCGATGCCTCGGCGGAGCCCACGGCCTGCAGGAACTGCGTGCCGGTGGGTGAGGAGGTCGAGACGATGTTGAGCTTCTTGTGGCCCCAGTGGGATGGCATCTGCCGTCCACCGGAGTTCGGGTCGATCGCCGCACCGACCGCGGAGTAGAGCATCTCCGCCGGAGTCATGCCGAGCTGCAGGCAGAGGGCGCGATCGCGGTAGTACATGTAGAACCAGTCGTAGGACGGCTTGAACACCATGCCGGCGGCCGTGAGCACCGCTTCGTGGCCGGCGCCCGAGATCTGGAAGAAGATCTTGTTCTGCCGCTTGAGCTGGATCTCCTTGTCGTCGATGCGACGCGAGAGGAACATCGTGCGGTACGCGGCGACGAGCTGATCCTTGGACAGGCCGTGGGTGGAGCGACGAGCAGCCTTGGCGGATGTGGCCATGGAGGGCGGGGCTGGGTGGGACGGTTCGGGCCCAACGGTCGGGCGACGGAGTACGATGAAAACTAGTGCCCCGAGTCGGCCATGGCGCCGGCTGGGCGGGTTGATTGCCCCAGTGCGGCCGCTCGAGGTGCCTTCGTCGATGATCACAAATATTTGACTTGAGTCAATTGTCTTGCGCGGTCATATGTGACGCTGCATTCGTAGCGGCGTCAATCCACGAAGGAGCGCCGAACCTGTCGCGCTCTCACACGGAGGTCTGTGACCGGCACGCATGTGTTGCCCTTCCAGCCGCAGCCGCACCTGTCACGGTCGCTCACGGCGACCGCGGTCTGGCGCCTCCTCCTCATCGACCACACCCCGCCCGGGCACAATGCTCCGGAGCGGGGTGTCGTCATTTCTGGCGAGGTCCGATGTCACGTCGGTTCGTCCACCATGTCTCTCTCTCCCGCACCTCGCGGGGGCTATCCCGACACGCTCGCCGTGTGCTCCACCAGCAGTACAAGCGCCAGATCAAACGTGAGACCTTTCGGGATTGCGGACGTCGATGTGTCTACTGCGGAACTGTCTTGGGACTCGAGAACGCCACACTGGACCACGTGATACCACTCTGCCGCGGGGGCAGCAGCCTGCCCGGCAACCTGGTGTCCGCCTGCCGCGCGTGTAACCAGCTCAAGGGTGCGCTGCTGCCGATCGAGTTCTTTTTGCGATATCCCGCCGCAGGCCAGAATTTCATGCGGCATGCTCGCGCGGTACACCGGCAACTCAAGCGCGGCGCCCGCCGCGCCGTGAGCATGCATTACGCGATGGCTGCGTAGCTCGCTACGCTTTCGGGCGGCGCCCGTCGCGCGGCTCTACGTCCGGCGCTCGCAGCACTCAGTAGTCGACCGGACGCAGGTACGATTCACCGATCGCCGCACCGCTGAGCATCGCGACGGTCGGCAGCTTCCGCTTCCAGTGCGTGGCGTCGAGCCGCCGCTTGACGAGCGCGATCGCGGCCGCGTCCATGCCCCGGGCGATCATCTCCGCAGGCGACCATCCGTGCAGGATCCAGCTGAGCACCTCATCGGCCACGGCGTATGACACGCCGAAATCACCCTCGTCGGTCTGGCCGGCGATGAGATCCGCGCTCGCCGGTTTCTCGATGATCTCGCGCGGCACGCCGAGATGCACGGCGAGTGCCCACACCTGCGTCTTGAAGAGATCGCCGAGCGGGTTCACGGGCGGTGAGTCGTCGGCGTGCCAGGTGAAGTAGCCCAGCAGCCGCTCGGTCTTGTTGCCCGTGCCCAGGGGCAGCGCGCGGTACTTCGCCGAGAGATCGAACAGAGCGATCATGCGCGTGCGCGCCATCACGTTGCCACACCGCGCACCATCGGCGTCGGGCTCATGCGCGAGATAGCCGTCCACCGCGCCCGAGATGTCCACCGTGCGCGACTCGATGCCGAGCGACTCGATGAGCGTCTGCGCATGCTCCATGGAATCGGCGCTCGACGTGCGATACGGCAGCCGGACTCCGATCACGTTCTCCGCGCCGAGTGCCCGCACTGCAAGCGTGGCCGACACGGCGGAGTCCACGCCACCGGAGATGCCGATCACGGCCTTCGTGAATCCGCGGCGCGCGTACTCGTCGCGTACGAAGCTCACGAGCCACTGCTCGACGAGCCGCGGGTTGATGTCGAGCGATGGCGGCTTGCCGAGCGAGTCTGACGCAGGTGCCACCAGCGGCAGCGGCGCAGAGGCGGTGGTGCGTGGGCGGGAGATGCTCGGTCGTCGTACGCGCTCCGCCTTCGTCGCCGATGCGCTACGCTCGGCAGAGAGGTTCGCGACCGTGTCGTCGGATGCATCGCCCTCAGCGACCGGCGTCGCGATCCCCATCGCGCGATCCAGTTCCGTCCTCAGGAACGGGAGCGTGGACTTGAGGTC
>JANOTV010000246.1:0-7217 GCA_031416495.1 Gemmatimonadota bacterium | reverse complement strand
CGGCGCATCCCGCGCGGGCGGTTGGCATACCACCCGTAGTAGCGCGTGGTCACGTGGCCTTTGTCGGGGACGTGGACCAGCACCCGCGCGAGAAACTCCAGGGGGTCGGCCGTCTCGGTGCCGGCGGTGGTCGCTTGCGCGCCTCGGACTTGTCGGAGCGATACGTCACGCTCGGGGCGGTGCGGTCGTAGGTGAGCCGCTCGAGGGCCACGGGATTCCGCCCGCAGCAGCGCGCAAGGCGGGTCGCGAAGGCGCGGTCGTCCTCGGGGATCCAGACGGCGGTATGGACATGAAAGCCCGAGTGCGGCCACGTCAGCATCCCCGCGGCTTGGTCTTCGTCAAACAACTCCAAGCGCACGAACAGCCGGAGCACGGCGCGGCGGAATGCCTCGGTCAAGCGCGCGGTGTCGTGCGCGGGCCAGGACACGAACGTCCCATCGGGGCGGAACCCGCCATCAGTGACGAGCAGATGCAGGTGCGGGTGCCAGTTGGCCCGCGAGCCGTGCGTCTGCAAACAGGCCACGATCCCCACCGCGAGGTCACGCTCACCCGTCCCTTCCCGAAGTATCCCGAAGTCGAATGTTCTGCGGGGAGGCAGATCGCGTCAATCAACGTACTTGCTATCCCGGGCTCATCCCATCGCGACTGAGTCTTTCAGCGAATCGGGAATGCCCTCCGCATGCCGATTGAGAGGCTGTTGCTCGCCCCGGCGCCGTCCTGATCTCGGTCCACCGTTCGGAAGGCCAGGTCCACCTCGACTCCTCGCACCGGCACGTGCAGCCCGAAGAGCGCCCCCTTGCCGACGCCCAACACACCGCGCGCGCGCGTACGTCCGCCGGTGAACCCGATGCCGAGATACGTGAAGTCCCCCAAGGTCCCGAACCAGGCCGCATTGGCGTAGTTGGCTTCTAAGAACCAGCGACGGTCGTCGCCCAGCCGCGCGGTCGAGGTCAACGCCGGTCCACTCGCGTGCCGTCCCCGCGCACTGACCGCGCCACCCAGCATCCCGACGCGGAAGCTCGCGCCGGGGCCCTCGATCGTGTATGCGCCGCCCCCTCCGAGGATGCTCACCGAGCGCGGCGTGAAGTCGGTCGGACCTGACTCGAGCGCGACAAGCCGGTCACGTCCCGAGAGCAGCTGCGCCTCGAGCGTGATGTGGTTGCCGCTCTTGAGACGTTGTCGCATTCCGACGGTCGCGGTCGTGACGATCGACTCGCGCTCGGCGATTGTCGGGTCGCCATCACAGTCGGTCCCTAAGGGGTCGGTCCCTAAGGGACCCCGACCCACGACCTGCTCATAGGCGCCGCGCATGAGCGCCGTACCGACGATCAACTGCCGCCGCGGCTCCTCGGCCGGCTCCGGATCCTGCATCATGAGCATTACGCCGAGGCGCGGTGCGAGTGTGAGCGGCACGAGTCGCACGCGCATCTCCGGCGCCCACACGTCGATTGCCGCGAGCAGTCCGCTCGCCGTCACGCCGCCCGCGAGCAGGAAAAGTGCGGCCTGCTCGAGCGGAACGAGCCATGAGCCCATCGAGAGCGCCACCGAAACGAGCAGTGCCACCAAGACCATCGCGGTGACCGGAGCGCGATCTGGCGTCAGCAGGGCGGCGCGCGCCGCTGTCCGCGCGGTGACCTGGGCACTCGCCGCCGCACCGACGGAATGCGAGGCACGCACCCAGGCGACGACCGCCAGTGCAACGCCGATCGCAACGAGCGACCACTGTACGAGATTGAGACCGAAGTGAAGCGTGCGGCCCTCGCGCACGAACTCGGTGAGGAACCGGATGCCGGAGTAGCTCAGCGTGGCGACGAGGATCCGCGCGCCCGCAGGCCGGTTTCGCGTCGTCCGACTCAGCACGCCGATGAGCAGGAGGTTCGCCGCCCCTTCATATAACTGCACCGGATGCACACCGTGACCGTCGGCATCGCGAACCGCCCACGGCAGCGAGGTCTCGGTCCCGGCGCAGCAGTCGGCGAAGAAACACCCGACGCGCCCGATCGCCATGCCGGCGAGTGTCGGAACCGTGAGCGCATCGAGCGAGCGCCAGACGCCGAGCCGCAGTGTGCGTGCCATGACGATCACTGCGGCGACGCCGAGGATGATCCCACCGAGCACCGTCTTCTCGCCCGGTGCGATCGGCTCGAAGTCGAGGAAGAGCAGTTTCGATCCGGCGATGGCGCCGCTGAGGGCTGCCGCGAGCAGCACGGCCCAGGCGAGCGGCGGCCGGGCATCCCGCCTGCCGGCCCGGTGGGCGAGCACGAGCGCGGTGATGGCTGCGAGCGCGAACGCCACGTTGTACGGGTCGGCGGTGATGATCTCAAGGAGGAGCATGGGATACCCAGGTGGTGAGTGACTCAAGACTCGCGGGAGTCCGAGTCAGCTGCCATACGTCAGATGACGTAGTCACGATCAAGCGCTGGCGGGCTCGCGACGTCTATTGTGCGCTGGGAGCCGACTTCTCCTTGACCCCGGAAGAGCCCGAACGGTCTGATGCGCCATTCCCCGCTCAGGGCGACCGCCCCCGCCGACATGGCCGTGGAGCTGTGTCGCGAGAGCATGATCGAGGGTCGCGTGCACGGTGCGATCGTCGTCCTGGTGGTCCTGGCCCTCCTGGTCGGTCAGACCTCCTGCGCCCGCACCAGATCCGTCAGCGCCCCGCGTGAATCCGCGCCCACCTTCTGGTAGATGTTGGCGAGGTGGGTGCCCACCGTCCGCGCGGATATCCCGAGCGCCGCGCCTATCTCTTTGTTCGATTTCCTCACCGCCACAAGGCCGGCGATCTCGATCTCGCGCGCCGTGAGCGCGCCGATTCCGATGCCCGCCGAGACCGCCTTCGCCGGCGGACGGACTCCGAGCTCCCGCAGTTTCTCCCGCACCTCGTCGAGCGCTGGAGTCGCGCCGAGTCGGGCGAAAACGCCGTGGACGCTGCGCAACTCGGCGATCGCGCCGGGCGTGTCGCCGAGCTGGACCAGCGGCTCCGCGAGCTTCCGCCGGAGCCGCGCCGCGTGCTCGGTGAAGGGGATCGCCTCGAGCGCCTCCGCCGCCTCGCGCAGACGCCTCACCGCACCCGCCACGTCACCGAGGAAGCGCATCAACAGCGCGTCGGTCGCGTTCGCCCAGGCGAGCGCCAACGGATGCCCGAGCAGCTCCCCCTCCGCACGCAGCCGCTTGGCGTACGCGGCTGCGCTCTCCCAAGCGTTGAGCCAGAGGCAGGTCTCCGCCAGCAGCGGAAGGAGGCGGTACACCGCCCAGACCGAGTAGCCGGTGCGGTCCGCGATCGCGAGCCCCCGTTCGCCGATCTCCAGCGCTTGGCGGTACTCTCGCCGATAGAGGTGGTAATAGCCGAGCCCGATGTGGGCCAGCACGACGCTATGCACGTTGAGCGACCCGTCATCGGTCGCGCGATCCGCGCCGGAGAGCTGCCACGCTTCGTCGATCCTCCTCTTGGCGTCGGTGAAGTCGCCGCGACCGAGGTGGATCAGCGCTGACCAGACGAGGAGTCGCGGGAGAAGAAGTCGCTGGCTGAACGCCCGCGCCTCCTCAATGCTGCGATCGGCGAGTGCCAGCGCCTCATCCCACTCCCCCGTTCCCGAGAGGTATTCGATCCTCACCTCGGCGGTCCAGAGCCGCAGCAACGGCGAGCGCAACTCTTCGGCGAGGCGGCGCGCTTCGGCGAGGTGCTGCGCCGTCCCAGGCGCGTCGCCGGTGAGTCCCGCATTCATCGCCAGCGTCCACTCCGCCGCCCAGACCGAGTGCGTGTCCTCGCACGCCTTGGCGAAGGCGATCGCGCGGGCGCCATGCCTCTGCGCTCCATCGCGCGGTCCCTGCCAGACGGAGAGGGACTGCAACGCGAGGTGCACGCGGGCGAGCAGCCGGGGATCGTCAAGCGCCTCGGCGATCACCAGTGCTTGCCGCAGGTCGGCACCGGCCTCCTCGCCCCGACCGATGTCCATGAGCACTTCGCTCCGGGCAAGGCGCACGCTGGCTTCGGCGTGTCGATCGGCGGCGCGACTCGCGGCGGCCAGGCCGCGTTCGAGATGCGCGAGCGCGCCATGGACATCCCCGCTCCGTACGGCCGCGACCCCGAGCCGCCGCTCGAGCGTGGCGACCCGTGCCGCGTCGCCGCGCTCCACCGCCGCGGCCAGTCCCTCGCGCCAGATGCGCGAGGCACCGGCGTAATCACCGAGCCGGTTCCAGCCGCGAGCGAGCAACGCCAGCACCGGAGAGAGCACCGCATCGCGCGTCGCCTCGTCCCCATCCCGTTCGGCCAGCTCGCGCGCCGCCTCCAGCGATTCCACCGCCTCGCGATTCGCCCCGCGGGCCATCGCGAGCCGCCCCGCCTCCGTGAGGTACCGCAGCGCACGCGCGTGATGGCTCGGCGCGCGGGCGCGCCGGAAGTGCACCGCGAGTTCCTCCGCGCGCGCCATCGCCTCCACGCCGTACTGTGCCTCGAGCGCATCGGCGATCTCGGCGTGCAGCAGTTGCTTTCGCGCGCGGCTCAGCTCGCTGTACAGCATCTCCTGCAGCAGCGGATGTGTGAAGAGATACGCAGGTCCGACTGCGCCATCGGTCTCCTCGAAGAGGCGTTCGCGGAGGAGCTCGTCGATTGCCGAGAGGAGGACCGGGGCATCGAGCCCGCCGAGGCGGACGAGCAGCACGTGCGGCACATGCGTGCCGACGGCGGCCGCGATCGCGACGATCCGCTTTGCGCCCGCGCTCAACAGCCCGTGGCGAAGTGCGAGCGCATCGCGGATGCTGTCGGGGAGCGCCAGATGCTCGGTCTCCCACCCGACCCAACGCTCCCCCTCTCGCCGCAATCGTCCGGCACCCACGAGGGCCTGGAAGGTCTCGCGAATGAAAAACGGATTCCCGCGCGTGCGGGCGTGGATCCGGTCGGCGAAGTCGCCGATGGCGGCTGGCGATTCTCCCGCAATCGCGCAGATGAGCGCCTCGGTCTCGTCGCGGTCGAGCGGCAGCAGGGTGTGGCGCTCGAGCGCGCCCAGCGAGAGAAGCGACTGCTCCGCGGCACGGAGGCCGCGGTTCCCCTCCAGTTGCGTGTCGTTATACGTCGAGAGCACCACCATCGGGTGGGCTCGCGCGCGGCGCGCCACGAAATGGAAGAGGTCGATCGAGGAGGGATCGGCCCACTGGAGATTCTCGAGTACAAGGAGCAGCGGTTGCCGCTCGGCGAGCCGGCCGAGGAACTGCGCGAAGGAATCAAGGAGCCGCGACTTGAGGTCCCCAGTCGTCACGCTCGACGTCGGCGGCGCGCCTTCTGCCTTGAGGGTGGGGAATAGGAGCCCGAGTTCCGTGACCGCGCCGCGCGACAGGGTCTGCAGCGACGCCGGCGACAGCTCGCGCATCAACGGGACGAAACCGTCGGCAAAGAGCGCGTACGGGATCCCGGTCTCCACCGGGAACGCGCGGCCCGTCACGACGGCGAAACCGCGCTCGCGCGCCCGCTCACCGACTGCGACGGTGAGCCGGGTTTTCCCCACTCCGCCCTCCCCGGTAACGAGGTGGACGCTTCCGCCGCCCCGCCGCGCCGCGTCGAGCGCCCCGGTGAGGATTGCGAGTTCCTGTTCACGACCGACGAGTGTGTTCAAGGTGCCGGTCCGGGACGATGGTCCGATGGCGCTCGAGAGAGTATGCCACTGGGTTCCGCAGGGCGCCACAACTCACCGGACGCGAACTCACCGGACGCGAAGAGACCAGGGCCGCGCGAAAGGCTCGAGCAGCCCCTCGCACGACCCCGGCCCCTCATCACGAATTGTGACGCGTCAGTTCTGTCCGGGGAGGAGCAGGTTCACCGAGAGCCCTGCGTGATCTGAAGGCCAGATCACCGATGTCGGACCGAACAGCCGGTCGGAGGGCGAGGCGCCGAGGAGCTTGACCTGCCCCAGAAGCCTGCCGTTCGAGTGGGTGAAGCCACGGACGAAGGCGTAGTCGATGCGCTGATCGAACGCGTCACTTGCGAGCGCGTTCGTCAGGTCCTTCGCGTGGCAGCAGGTGAGCCCGGCGACGCCGGGACGCATCTCGCTCCAGCTGTCCACGAAACCCGCGCCGGTCACCACGTTGTGCATCGGCGACCCGGCCTCGTCGTTGAAGTCACCGAGCATGACGACCGGGCTCGCAGAGCCGAGCGAGGCGACGAGCTGCCCCGCCTGATACGAACGGAGCGCCGATAGCGCGGGGCTCTTCTCCGACTCCAAATGCGTGTTCGCGATCGTCATCGGCACGCCGTCCACCGTCCCGGTGAAAGCGACCCAGCCGCGGCGCACGATCACGCCCGGCGCGATGGTGCCGATGTTCGCCGCGAAGGTCTGCGCAACGACGCTCCCCGGGTTCACCGTGACGCGGGTGGGGTCGATGAGGATGACGTCGCGATCGAACACGTTGATCCCCGGGAAGGGATTCGCAGTGACGGCGCTGACGATGCCGGCGACGGTGTAGTTCAGGCCGCGGCTCGCGAGTTCGGCCTGCAGGTTCGCGAGGAAGTCCTGGTTGACCACCAGCGCGAGGCCGAGGGGGGTGAGGTTGATGTTGATCGACCAGACCTCCTGGAGCCCGACGACCTGCGGGCGCTCGCGGGCGATCTCGTCGGCGAGCGCGATGACGCGCGCCGACCAGTTCGTGGCTTGGATCGCGGCAATCGCGGCGATCAGGGCGGGCACATCGTCCGCCTGCCCCGGCGAGGCCAGCGCCGCCACCACGGGGTTGATGTCGGTGCCGATGTAGAGGTTGCGGCTCATGAACGAGAGCCACGCCGCGCCCTGGCTCGAGGCGGCGCTGATATCGGCCGTCATGAGCGGGGCAATCGGATCGCGGTCGGCGCATCCGATGGTGGTGACTGCTGCCAGCATGAGCAACGCGCGCGTACGGTGTCTCATCGTGCCTCCTGTCGGGTGAGGTACATCGGTAGTGCGTGACAGGATCGGTCCCGGCCGGAGCGGTATCCATCCGTCGGATGACGTAGGAGCGTTGACGACTGACGTAGCCGGATCCCAGGTCAGGACCCGCCATCGGGATCCGCGAGTCTACTCGGACGCCACTCCGTTAGAAGGGCGAACCCGCGGTGGCACGTCAGCGACCACGTACGCCTCCATGGCGAAGTACTCGGCCAGTCCGAGCGTGTCGAGCAACGTCGCGGTGTCCTTGTTGCGCGCTTCGACCCGTTGCCAGAACTCACGGTCGTCCTGCCCCGGGAATGGCGC
>JANOTV010000245.1:0-10941 GCA_031416495.1 Gemmatimonadota bacterium | reverse complement strand
CGCCGCGCTCCTCCTGCTTGAGCCGGCCCGCGAGCGCCGCATCGCGGACCGTGCCGTCTGGCGTGTGCACGCGCCACACGCCGCCGGTGCCCTCGACGATGATGCCTTGCTCCGTGTTCAAGTCGCGCCTTTTTCGGGGATGAGGCCGTCGAGCAGCCGCTGGACGTCCTCGATGACGAACGCGCCGAGCGTCGCCCTGACGCTGGCACGGTCAGGACCCCAGGCGAGGAGATCGGTCTCGAGGTGGCCTTCCACTCCTTCTTTGCCGATGCGCTTCCATCGCACAAAGAAGAAGTACGCGCCGAAGGCCTGCTCGCCATCGCCCGTGCGATCGGTCATGATCTCGACGCTGTACGGCATCCCGTCGCGCCCTTCGAGCGCCGCGGGCCGCGCGTGGACCGCGGCGTATCCGCCGATGGTGCGCTCATCGCCCTTCGAGTGGTCCGCCGGAAGGTTTCGGCTCACTCGCTCACGTCCCCGTGCACGGCTGATCCGTTCAACGGCGGCCCGGCAGCATTTCCTTCATCACATTGCCGGTGATGAACGCGATGTTCGCGGGACGTTCGGCCAGGCGGCGCATGAGGTACGGATACCACTGCGTGCCGAACGGCACGTACACGCGCATGCCCCACCGCTCCTTCACGAGCGATTCCTGCAGGTCGCGGCGCACCCCGTAGAGCATCTGGAACTCGAAGCGGTCAGCCGCGATCCCCTGCTCCTTCGCGAACCGCACGGCCTCTTGGATGATCACGGGATCATGCGTCGCGAGCCCGGGATACCGGCCACGCTGCATGAGGCGCTTCATCGCGTCCACGTAGTTGGCATCGACATCCTTCTTCGCGGAGAACGCGACGGTCGCCGGCTCGAGATACGCGCCCTTGCAGAGGCGCACGCGGCACTGCTTCCCGATCGCCCACTCTGTGTCGTCCACGGTGCGGCAAAGCGCACTCTGCAGCACGATGCCGACGTTGTCCGGGAAGTCGGGATAGAGCCGCTGTGAGAAGAAGTCGAGCGTGCGCTGCGTGTACGCGCTGCCCTCCATGTCGAGACGCACGAAGCTGCCGTACGACTTCGCGCGTTCGAGGATGGCGCGCGTGATCTCCTCGCAGAGGTCGTCGCGGATGTCCTGACCAAGCGCGGTGAGCTTCACCGATACGTTGGCATCGAGCGTCCGCGCGGCGATCTCGTCGAGCAGCTGCACATACTGGCGCCCCGTCTCGCGCGCCTCGGCTTCGTTGCTCACCGACTCGCCCAGAAGATCGAGCGACGCGGCGATGCCCTTCGCGTTGAGGGCGGCCACCGCGTCGCAGGCGGACGCGATGGTCTCGCCCGCGACGAACCGCGAGGCGAAGCGGCGGGCCAGTGCGTTGTGGCGGACGAACCGGAAGATGCGCGGCTGGTGCGAGAGGTACAGCAGGGTTTTGCGAAGCATTGATGTATTGATCGCGGCTCAGGGACGCTGACGCGCCGGCGGTGATCTGACGGGCGGTCGCGCGAGTGCGCGCCGCACGGGATGGACCCCGCCAACGGCGAGATGGTCGTCGAACACGTTCCAGGTGGTGAGTCCGTCGTCGCTCTGCGGCTCGAGCATGATCGCGGCGACGAGCGCCATCGGCTGACGGCCGGCGATGACCCAGCTGCCCGCGGGGAATCGGAGCGCGCCGCACGTCCAGCGACCCTCGAGCCGGACCTCGTGGTGACCCTGGAACGCGCGCGGCGCCTTCACGAGGGAGTCGATCGCGAACGTCTCGCCGACCCCGTTCCAGACGCGCGTGAGACGCTCCGCGACGATGCCATGCGCGCGCAGCCGCTCGATCACCGGCGTCATCGACGAATCGAGCACCCATGCCTCAGGGAGGGTCTGCGTCATCGTCGCGTCGAACCGATCGTACACCGGTATCACGACGCTCGTGAACTGGTGCGTGCGCTTGAAGCCGCGGCGCACTCCCGTCTCATGCCGCACGGTGTCGCCCATCGCCTGCAGCACCTCCACCAGCACCGCCGCGTCGAACGGCGACTTCGTCATCGTGGCCCGGATGGGCACGGGCACCTTCGTCCCCGCTGCGAGCACCGCATCGGCGGCACGCGCGCGTGCCACCACGGTGCGTCCCTGCTCACCGACATACGAGAGCAACTCGCCGACGAACGCCGTCGTCGCCTTCACGCGCGTCTCGAACGGGTCGTGCGAGTACGCCTCGCTCAGCACGCTGACGCCGCCGCGCAGTCCATAATAGTTGGTCCCGAAGCGCGGCTTGTGCTCGTACGTCGCCCATCCGCCCTTCACCCCGCTCGCCGCGTCATCGCGACCGTTGGGGCCGCCGGTGAAGTTGCCGTAGTCGAACGTCTCGTAGCCGCGCCTCTCGCGCATGCGGCGGCGAAGCTCCGGCAGCAACGTGTCGCGCGTCCATGGGCCGGCCGGCGCCAGCGCTCCCGTCATCGCGGCGGGATGCAACGACGGCGAGTACGTCAGCGCGTAGCCGTGGTACGAGCCGTCGGTGGTGTGCAGGTCGACGAAGACGTCCGGGTCCCACGCGGCGAACATCGCGAGCGACGCGCGCGTCTCCGGCGCCTCGTTCTTGATGTAGTCGCGGTTCAGGTCGAGCCCCGCGGCATTCGGACGCTGGCCGACCATTGCCGGTCCGTCCTGCTCGCTGCGCATGCGCTCCTGCGGTCCCCACGCCTCGTTGCCGTCGGCGTTGTAGATGGGCACCGCGATGAGGACGATCGAATCGAGCGCGTTCAGCCTGGGCTCGAGCACGAGATCACGCAGCAGCGCCTGCAGTGATTCCTTTCCCTCGACTTCGCCGCCGTGGATAGTGCCCTGCACATACACGATCGGCTTGCCTGAGGCCTTCGCCTCGGACGGCGTGCGCACGAGCGGCCGCGACACGATCACATATGGCTGCGCGCGGCCCTGCGTCGTGGTGCCGATGCTCCCGCGTGACATCTTGCCGGGCACCGTCTTCTCGAGCGCATCGAGGAACGCCATCACGTCCTCGTGAGTCGACGTCTCGGTGTAGTTGGTGCGTTCGGCGCGCGTCTGTTGCGCGTGGAGCGGAGCCGTGCTGGCGGGCAGCAAGCATGCGGCGCCCGCTAGGAGCGCGACGAGGACACGACGATTCATACGGGCTTGCCTGCTTTCGGATAGAACGTGCGCCCGGCACGCGCCATCTCCTGCAGCAGCGGCGCCGGCGTGAACCTGCCCGGGAATCGTGCGTCGAGCGCGGCGAGCAGGCGCACGACTTCCGAGACGCCGACCGCGTCGATATGACGGAACGGCCCGCCACGGAACGGCGGGAAGCCGATGCCGAACACGGCGCCCACATCGCCATCGCGCGCCGAGCGCACTATGCCCTCCTCGAGACAGCGCGCCGCCTCGTTCACCATCGCGAGCGAAAGCCGTCGCTGGATCTCCTCGCGCGCGACCTCGGTGCGTCGCGAGCCGGCGGCGTAGAGCTGGTACACGCTCTCGTCCACGCCCTCGCGCTTCCCCGCCTCGTCATACGTATAGAAGCCCTGCTTTCCCTTGCGACCGAGCCGGCCCGCCGCGAGCACCCTCTGCAGCGCGTCACTCGGCTGCATGCGGTCACCGAACGACGCAGCCATGATCGCGCCGGACTTCCCGGCGATGTCGAGCCCGACCTCATCGATGAGGGTGATCGGCCCGACGGGGAATCCAAAGGCGGTCATCGCCTTGTCCACCGCGTCCACGGCGGCGCCTTCATCGAGCAGGATGCCGGCTTCGTTCACGTACGGCGCCAGGATGCGGTTCACGTAGAACCCCGGCGAGTCGTTCACGATGATCACCGTCTTGCCGATCCTGCGCCCGAACTCGACCACCGTGGTGATGACCTCCAGAGCGGTGACCGGCGTGACGATCACCTCGAGCAGCGGCATGCGATGCACCGGCGAGAAGAAGTGCATGCCGATCACGCGCTCCGGCCGCTTCGACGCGGCGGCGATCTTCGCGATCGGGATGGTGCTCGTGTTCGTGGCGAAGATCGCATGCGGCGCGAGCTTCTCCTCGGCCGCACGCAGCACCTCGTGCTTCACGGCGAGGTCCTCGAACACCGCCTCGATCACCAGCGGCACGCGGCCGAAGCCGGTGTACTCCGCGGTGCCCGAGACGAGACCGAGCTGGTCGTCGTACTGCTGGCGCGTGATCTGCCGCTTCACGAGCCGGTCCTTGAGCAGGTCGCGCACTGCGGCGATGCCCTTCGCGACGCGCACGGGATCGGTGTCCTTGAAGCGCACCGGAATGCCCTGCATCGCGCTGATCGCCGCGATGCCGGCGCCCATGAAGCCCGCGCCAAGCACCGCGATGCGCGGCACCGAAAGCGCCGGCGGCGCCTCGCCGCTGACGCCGGAGTCCTTCTTGAGCGCCGTCGTCGCGTAGAAGAGGAAGGTGAGCTCGCGACAAACGGGCGTCATCGCCATCTCGCCGAAGAGACGCGCTTCCGCCGCGTACCCCTGCTCCTCCGAACCGGCGCTGTAGCTCGCGGCCACCGCATCCAGCGCGGCGAAGAGCGCCGGGTAGTGGCCCTGCGACTTCTTAGTCGTCATCTCGCGCGCTTGGCGGAAGACCACCGCGCGGCCGATCGGGTTGTCATCGAGCAGGAGCTCCTTCGCTCCATGATGACGGTTGTCCTGCAGCCGCGGCAGTTCACCCCCCGCGATCTCGCGCGCACGCTGGACCGCGATCTGCCGCAGCACCGCCGGATGCACGAGCTCGTCGATGAGGCCGATCTTCAGGGCCTTCTTCGCGCGCACATTCTTGCCGGTAAGGATCATGTCGAGCGCCGCCTGCAGGCCGATGCGCTTCGGCAACCGCTGCGTGCCGCCTGCACCAGGGATCAGCCCGAGCTGCACTTCCGGCAACGCGAGCACGGTCTTCGGCGAGTCAGCCGCGATGCGATACGCGCAGGCGAGCGAGAACTCGAGTCCGCCGCCGAGGCACGCACCGTCGATGGCCGCGACGACGGGCACGCGGCCCTTCTCGATGCGGTGCATCATCGCATGACCGAATGCGCTGGCCTTGCTCGCGTCCGCCGCCGAGCGCCACTCGAGGAACTGGTCGATGTCGGCGCCGGCGATGAAGTTGCCCGGCTTGCCCGAGATCAGGACCGCGGCGCGGATCGACCTGTCCTTCTCGATCCGCTCGATATGCGCGGTGAACTCCTCGATGACCGCCGGCGAGAACTTGTTGACCGACTCGCCCGGAAGGTCGAAGGTGAGGATGGCAATGCCATCTTCGACGCTCAGGGTGACGGCGCGCGGTGACTCGCTCATGCGCGCTCCACCACCATCGAGAACCCGAGGCCGCCCGCTGCGCAGACGGTCATGAGCCCGAACTGGCCGCCGCGGCGCCCGAGTTCGTTCACGAGCGTCGTGGTCACGCGCGCACCCGTCGCACCGAACGGATGTCCGATCGCGATCGAGCCGCCCATCACATTGAGTTTCGAGCGGTCCACCGCACCGAGCGGCGCGCTGAGTCCCGCGCGCTCGGCCCAGTGCCGCGACTCGAAACCGGAGAGGTTCGAGAGCACCTGGGCGGCGAATGCTTCGTGCATCTCCACGAGGTCCATGTCCTTGAGCGTCAGTCCGGCGCGCCTGAGCGCGATGGGTGCCGCGAGCACCGGCGCCTGCAGCAGCTGCTCACCTGGATCGAGCGCGGCGTACGCGTACGAGCGGATGTATGCCTTGGGCGTGTAGCCGCGCGCCTTCGCGACGTCCTCGCGCATCAGCAGCACGGCCGCGCCACCATCGGTGAGCGGCGACGCGTTGCCGGCGGTGACCGTGCCGTACCGACGGTCGAACACCGGCTTGAGCGCCGCGAGCGCTTCGACCGTCGTGTCGCTGCGGATGCCGTTGTCCGATGTCATCGTCGACTCGTACTTGGGCGGCAGCATCACCGGCACCATCTCGGCGGTGAGTCGGCCGTCGACCGTGCCTGCATGCGCCCGGCGGTGCGACTCATACGCGAGCTGGTCCTGCGCCTCCCGCCTGATGTCGTTCAGCTTCGCCATCTTCTCGGCCGACTGTCCCATCGTCTCGCCCGTGGTCGGCTCGGAGATGGCGGGCGTGATGGGGATGAAGTCCTTCGCGCGGATCTTCGAGAACGCCTGCACGCGTTGCGTGAGCGTCTTCGCCTTTGAAGCGGCGACGAGCGCATCGGAGAATCCGCGCGAGTGCAGGATCGGCACGTTCGACAGGCTCTCCGAACCGCCGGCGATCGCCGTCTCCGCGTGGCCGAGGGCGATCTGGTCCGCAGCGTCGGTGATGGCCTGGTTGGCGGAGGCGCAGGCGCGCGAGACGCTCCACGACTGCACGCCCTTCGGCATGAGCGGCATGAGCGCGATCTCTCGCGCGATGTTGGGCGCCAGCACCGACGGGATCACCGTGCCGAAGACGAGCAGGTCGATCATCGCGGGGTCGAGATCGGTGCGATGGATGAGTTCACTCACCGCGATCTTCCCGAGGTCGATGGCGGACAGCGCGCGCAGTGTGGTCCCTGCCTTGGCGAAGGGCGTGCGCACGCCATCGATGATCGCGACGCGGCGTCCCGGCTCGTAGATCGACATGCGTAAAGGTATACCCGCCTGTCCGTCGGGGCGTATACGCGCTATGCTCTGGAAGTGCCGCTCCTCCCACCTCCGAGTCGCAGCCAGCGGCTCCTCGCGCTGGCCGACAGACAGTTCGACATCCTGGTGATCGGCGGCGGCATCACCGGTGCCGGGATCGCACGCGATGCCGCCCGCCGCGGTCTCGTCGTCGCCCTCATCGAGCGCGACGACTTCGCCGCCGGAACCTCCAGCCGTTCATCGCGGCTCGTGCATGGCGGTGTCCGTTATCTCGAGCACGGCTACCTGCACCTCGTGTTCGAGGCGAGCCGCGAACGTCGGCGCCTGCTCGACATTGCGCCGCACCTCGTGCGTCCGCTGCAGTTCACCTGGCCCGTGTACAAGGGCGCCAGGATCCCCCGCTGGCAGCTCCTCGCAGGACTCACGCTCTACGACGCACTCTCGCTCTTCAGGAACATCGGGCGTCACGAGACGCTGAGCGCGACGGGCGTGATGGAGCACGAGCCGGCCCTCGCGCGCGACCGCCTTCAGGGCGGCGCCTCGTATTGGGATGCCGGTACCGACGATGCACGCCTCACTCTCGCGAACGTCATCGACGCCTGCGAGCACAGCGCCACCGTGCTGAATCACGCGGAGGTCCGTGACCTCACGTACTCATCGACCACGGGCTCGGTGGATGGCGTCGTCGTGCGCGACCGTCGCGGCGGCGGCGACGTCACTGCGAAGGCGCGACTCGTCATCAACGCCGCGGGTCCCTGGACGGACTCGATCGTACGGCTTGAAAACCCCGCGGCCGACCCGGTGGTGCGGGGCACCAAGGGAGTGCATATCGCGGTCCCGGCCGCGCGCGTGGGGAACGTCGGCGCGGTGACGATGCTCTCCCCCGACGACGGGCGCGTGATGTTCGCGCTCCCCGCAGGCCCGCACACGATCATCGGCACGACCGACACGCCCACGACCGAGGACCCGGAACAGGTGCGCGCCTCGCGCACCGATGTCCGCTATCTCCTCTCGGCGTGCAATCGCTTCTTCCCCGCGGCCGCCCTGACCGACGACGACGTGATCTCAGCATGGGCCGGCATCCGGCCGCTCGCCGCGGCGAAGTACTCGGGGCGCGGCAGTCCGTCGTCCGCGTCGCGTGAACATGTCATCACCGTCTCGCCGCGTGGCGTCCTCACCGTGACGGGGGGCAAGCTCACGACGTTCAGGTCGATGGCCGAGGAGTGCGTGGACCTCGCCGTGCGTCGATCTGGTGGGAAGACACGCCCCTGCGACACCGCAGTCGCACACCTCCCGGGCAAGCGACCACCCGCGGCCACCGACGACGTGTGCCTTGTGGATGGACTGCGGTGGCGCGAGGCTGATGTGATGCATGCGGTGCGATCGGAGTTCGCCGAATCCGTCGCCGACGTGCTGATGCGCCGAACGCTGCTCGCGTTCGAGACGCGTGATCATGGCATGGCCGTCGCGCCGCGCGTCGCATCCATCATGGGCGCGATCCTCGGCTGGACCGCCGAAGGCATCGACGCGGCGACCGCCGACTACGGGCACGAAGTGACGCGGGTATTCGGCATCAATCCCTGATGGACCTGTATAATTCACCATCGTGGCGCGAACCGCGTCCCTCCAAGACTTCTGCCGAGCTCTCCATGAGAACCTCCCGTCATCCACGTCACCTGCTCGTCGGCGCGATCGTGCTCGCCGGCGTCCTCCTGTCCAACGCCGCGTGCGGCACGAGCGAGGGCGACGAGGTGCCATACACGCTCACGCTCGTGACCGATTCGTCGCCGAACACGCTCACGCTCGTAGCCGATTCATCGCCGACCGAGAGCGGGGCCGGCGAGCCGAACCTCTCCGTCACGGCGGATGGCCGCGCGCTGCTGAGCTGGCTCGTGCCCGCAGACAACTCGACCACCGCGCTGCGTTTCTCGACCCGGGACGCCGCCGGCACCTGGGCGGCGCCGCAGGAGATCATCCGTCGCAACGACCTCTTCGTGAACTGGGCGGACTTCCCGTCGGTGGTCTCGCTCGCCGATGGCCGACTGCTCGCGCACTGGCTGCAGCGGAACGGCGAAGGGCGCTACGCCTACGATGTGCGCATGGCGGAATCCCGTGACGGCGGCCTGAACTGGGGAGAGCGGGTGACGCCTCACACGCCTGGGATCCCGGCGGAGCATGGGTTCGCGGCGCTGCTGCCGACGGCCGATTCGGGTGCGGCGGTCGTGCTGCTCGACGGCGGCGCAGGCGTCGAGGACTCGCACGGTGCCGTGATGCACCTCGCATACGCCACGTGGGGCGCTCAGGGCGGCGTCACCTCGAAGGCGATCCTCGATCACCGCGTGTGCGACTGCTGTCAGACGGGGATCGCGATGACGACGCGCGGACCGGTCGTCGTCTATCGTGACCGGAGCGACGAAGAGACGCGCGACATATCGGTGGTGAGGCTCGTGGACGGCGCATGGACCGAGCCGCGCAGCATTCACGCGGACAACTGGAAGATCGACTTCTGCCCAGTGAACGGCCCGGCGATCTCGTCGCAGGGAGACAACGTGGCGATCGTCTGGTTCGCCGCACCGAATGACAGCGCGCGCGTGCTGGTGGTCTTCTCGACAGATGCCGGCGCGACGTTCAGCGCGCCGGTGCGCATCGACGGCGGCTCGCCGACGGGTCGCGTGGACATCGAGCTGCTCGACGGGGGCACCGCGCTCGTGAGCTGGATCGAGCGAACCGGCGGTGACAAGGCCGAAGTGTGGGCGCGCGTCGTACGGCCAACGGGCTTCGAGCCGCGCACCGTCGTGAGCACCTCGACGTCGACGCGTTCGAGCGGATTCCCGCGCATGGTCCGCACCACCGACGGCGTGCTGATGGCGTGGACGATGCCCGGAAAGCCGAGCGCCGTGCGCACCGCGTTGCTGAGGATCGACAACGTCGCCGCGGGGCAACAGTGATGGGAGTGCGCGCGATCATGCTGGTGGCGTCGGCTGCAGTGGTCGCCGTCGGCTGCGACCAGGGCATGAATCAGCGACCGACGGGCGTCGTCGCGGTCGGCTCGCCGGCACCCGTGTACGCCGCACAGCAGCTCGACGGGACTCCGGTCTCGTTGCAGGACCAGCAGGGAAAGGTGGTGCTGCTCAACATCTGGGCGACGTGGTGCAAGCCGTGTCGCGAGGAGATCCCTGCGCTCGAGGAGCTGCACCAGCGCCACTCGGCGGAGGGACTTCTCATCGCGGGCGTGAGCATCGACCAGCCCGGTGACAGCGCTAAGATCTCGTCATTCGCCGATGCGCTCGGTGCGACCTACACGCTCTGGCATGACCCGGACGACAGGATCTCGACGACGTTTCTCGCCATCGGCGTTCCGGCGAGCTACCTCATCGACCGGAGTGGCACGCTGCGCTGGCGGCATGTCGGCCCCGTCAAGGCCGATGACAAGGCATTGAACGCCGCGCTGCGCGCTGCGCTGCAGGACACGGTGGCGACGCGCTGAGATCGCGCGTTCCACCGCACGACCTCAGACGCCGTCGTGGATCGTGGTGAGCTCCAAGACCTTCATCTTGCGCGTCATCAGGGGAAGCCGGAGCAGCGTGATCTCGCCGATCTTCTTGCCGAGCAGCGCGCGACCGATCGGTGAGGACATCGTGACCTGGCCTTCGTCGAATTCCTCCGCATCGCCAAAGATCATGTGATAACTCTCTCGGACCTTGGTGTCCTGGTCCTCGACGACCACGCGTGACCCCAGGCCCACGGCATCGGTCGCGATCTGTGATTCATCGATGGACGAGAGCTTGGACATGCGCGTCGACAGTTGGCCCAGGCGCGCGCGGACGAAGCCCTGACGCTCGAGCGCGGCCTTGTACTCCGAGTTCTCGCGGAGGTCGCCGAGTTCGACGGCTTTGCGGATCTCGTCCGGCAGCGTGACGTTCAGCTCGAAACGAAGCTTCTCCACTTCGTCCGATAGTCTTTTCTTGAGCGCCTCGATCATCGGGCGACCCTCGGGAATCTGCGTGACGGCAGGGTGTAGAAAAATGCCGACGCCCCACCAGGAGTGGCTAGGCGCCGGATGATGTATTTCGTTCACAAAAGTATACCGTCGCGATTCGGCGACAGCAACCTCAGTGACGCGCCATGCCCCGAGTGGAACAGCATGATGACGCGCGCTCCTCAACGTCCGGCAGCGCCGCGGAGTAATCTTCACGGACACGTCACGCCCGAACCATGGGTCCTCGAACAGATACCTGAGCGATGCGCATCCCAAGAACCGTACCGACCGCCGTCGCCCTCGCGGCGGCACTCTCGATAGGTGCCGCACGACCCTCGGACGCCCAACACCGACCGACGACGGCCGCGGCATCGAGCGCGC
>JANOTV010000244.1:0-2888 GCA_031416495.1 Gemmatimonadota bacterium | reverse complement strand
GAGGAAAGGCGGCGCAGCGGACGCCGCGATCATCTTCCTCGTATTCCTCGCCTCAAGCGTGCCGCCGCACCAGAATCATTCGTGGGGTTTTCCTACAACCTCGTTATACCGCACTCTTGGCCGGGTCGGTTCGACGGCCCGTCTGGCTCTGGAGCGTTTGACCGAGAGGACGGGCAGCATAGATTTCGGGGTATGAGTCCCTCTATCGATGAGATCCGCCGAAAGGTTGCCGCGCCGATGTCACGGCGTGGGGTGGTGCGTGCGAGCATCTTCGGCTCGGTCGCACGTGGCGAAGCCACGGCCAGCAGTGATGTCGACTTCCTCGTCGAGTTCGAGAAGGGTCGGACACTTGTCGACCTCTCCGGGCTTCGTTTGGATCTTTGCGAGATTCTCGGTCGAGACGTGGATGTTGCGACGCGAGGCTCGCTCCACCCGAAGCTGCGGGACGAGATCTTGAGGGAGCTGGTTCCGGTCCTATGAGCCGAGGCATGGATATCCTTCTCGGCGAGATCCTCGATGCCATCGACCTTCTTCGGAACTACACCGAAGGCTTGGACTTCGACGCGTTTGCCGCGAATGTAGAAAAGCAGGACTCCGTGATACGCCGCTTGGAGATCATCGGCGAGGCGGTGAAGGGCGTTCCGGATCATGTCAGGGCAAAGCACTCCGCCGTTCCCTGGCGCGACATCGCCGGGGCGCGAGACATCTTGATCCACGAATACTTCCGCGTTGATCTCGAGATGGCTTGGGACATGGTGAGGAAGGACCTTCCGCTCTTGGAGTCTGAGGTTCGGAGCATTCTTCAGGAACTACGCCGCGACGAAGGTGCGGTATAACAAGGCAATGCACCTGCCAAAGCGGGCCGACCTTGGTCGTGCATCGCCGTCGCGAGGCCCGGTTGGCCCGCTTTGCAGGTGATTGCCAAGTCGTTATGCGAACCACCGGGCATTGACGCGTGTCACGTTACGCGTTACAGTTCGGTGTGATCAAGACCTTCGCCGATCGTGAGACCGAGGAGTTCTTCCGCACGGGGAAGGCACGGCGGGTGCCGCCCGACGTGGCGTGGCGCGCCGCGCCCTGCGAAAGCTCGAGGCGGTGCATGTCGCGACGAAGGTGACCGACTTGCGCGTTCCGCCCGGCAACCGGCTCCACGCCCTCAAAGGCGACCGTGCACGGCAACATGCGATCGCGGTCAATGATCAATGGCGCATCTGCTTTCGGTTCGACGACGGTGACGCGTACGATGTTGAGTTCTGCGACTATCACTAGCTGGAGCGCACCCCATGGCCATGCCGAACAATCGCCCCCTTGAGCGCCGTCCGATCCATCCGGGTGAGATTCTCCGCGAGGAGTTTCTCCCGGAGTACGGGCTGTCGGTCACCGCACTCGCCGAGGCCGCCGGTGTCTCTCGGCAGTCGATGAATGAGCTGCTGCGCGAGCGGCGGGCGCTCACGCCCGAGATGGCGCTTCGCCTCAGCAAGCTGTTCGGCAACTCGCCGGAGTTTTGGCTGAACCTGCAGCGGAACGTGGACCTGTGGGACGCGGCGCGGGGCTTGAAGCGCGAGATCGCCCACATTCATCCGCTCCAGGTCGCATAACGGATATTGAGAGCACGCCCCGAACTGCTACCATGGAGGTGTCACCCTTCCATGGATCCCAGCCCGGAGCGGCCCTCATGAAACAGACCACCAAGTATGTCGCCCTCGATGTGCACCAGTCCACCTCCGTGGCCTCCGTCCGCGAGGAGAGTGGACGGGTGATCGCGCGCACGATCCTGCCGACCGAGTCGACGGCGCTCGTGGAGTTCTTTGGGGGCATGCGCGGTGCGATTCACGTCGCGTTCGAGGAAGGCACCCAGGCCCAGTGGCTTCACGACCTGCTGCTCCCCGTCGTCGATCGCGTGCTCGTGTGCGATCGTCGCGGCACCCCCAAGCAGGGCAACAAGGGGGATCAGGTCGATGCCGATCAGTTGTCGGACCTCCTGCGCCGCGGCGGCCTGCGCGCAGTCTATCACGACAGTCCGCACCGCGAGGTGCTCAAGGAGTTGGCGCGCACGTACCTGAATCTCGTTCAGGACAGCACGCGCGTGATGCTGCGTTTGAAGGCGCTGTTCCGCGCGCGCGGCATCCGGACGCCGGGCCCGCGGGTGTATCACCCGAAGGGCCGCGCGGAGTGGCTCGTGCAGTTGCCGGGCCGGGGCGTGCAGTTCCGCGCGGAGACGCTGTACGCCGAGCTCGATCTGTTGCAGGCGCTGCGGCCGAAGGCCAAGGGGGCGCTGCTGGCGGAGGCGAAATGCGATCCGGCCTGGGTGGTGCTCCGCTCCATCCCGTTCCTCGGTCCGGTCCGGGTCGCGCTGCTCCTGGCGACGATGCAGACCCCGTGGCGCTTCCGCACGAAGCGCAATCTCTGGGCGTACGCCGGCCTCGCGGAGGTGACGCGGTCGAGTGCGGACTACGCGCTCGTGGCGGGGCGCCCGGTCCGCCGCGCGCGCGCGCCGATGACGCGGGGCCTCAATCGCAACCACAATCGCGTGCTCAAGGACGTGCTGAACGGCGCAGCCACGGCCGCGACGGCGCGACCGGGCGCGCTGCAGGACTTCTATCACGCTCTGCTCGCGCGTGGGATGCGCGAGGAACTCGCGCGGGTCACGCTCACGCGGAAGCTCGCGGCCCTCACCCTCCGACTCTGGAAACATGGAGGACGCTACGACCCAGCGAAGTTGACGACGGACGCGCGCCGATAGCGCCGGACTCCGCGGTCCCGGTGGGGCACGTGTTCCCGCCGCGCGACTTCAGAGCTCCGGACGACGGGTGCGGGAGGTAGTCTCATCACTGTCGTTCGCCCGGCAGATCGTCTCGCCGAGGCACTCGCATAACTGTAGGCCCTCC
>JANOTV010000243.1:0-2445 GCA_031416495.1 Gemmatimonadota bacterium | reverse complement strand
CGCACAACCCCAAGCTCGGCGACGATCTCGGCGGCGCCATACTGACTCGACGTGCCGTCGGCCACACGATATGCGGCCAAGCCGGGCCAGAGATGACGACGTCGCGTGTTGGCCCCGATCCACCAGTCGAGCAGCGCGGTGAAGTTCTGCCCCGTGCTCGAAAGCGGCCAGTACAACTGTGGCGCGAGGTAATCCACCCAGCCGTTCTCGAGCCACTTCTTCGAGTCGGCAAAGAGGCTGGCGAACGCGTCGAGTCCAGTGATGCCGGCTGGGTTCCCCGGGCGCCAGATGCCGAAGGGCGAGATGCCCACCTTGACCGACGGCTTGAGGCGGTGCACCTCGTCGTAGAGGCGCCGCACGAAGGTG
Organism: Gemmatimonadota bacterium; assembly: GCA_031416495.1. Classification (GTDB taxonomy): domain Bacteria; phylum Gemmatimonadota; class Gemmatimonadetes; order Gemmatimonadales; family Gemmatimonadaceae; genus Pseudogemmatithrix. Next base: position 2,079 of record JANOTV010000243.1, on the reverse strand, counting down.
TTCACGTTCTCGCGTCGCCAGTCGGCGCGTGACATGTCGGTTCCGCCCGACGCGCGGTACTTCGCGTACGACGAGTCATCCGGAAACTGGATCGGGAGGGGCGCGCCGCTCACCGGGTACGGATAGAAGTAGTCATCGAGATGAACGCCGTCGATGTCGTACCGCGTCAGGACGTCGACGATGACCGCCAGGGTGTGCGACTGGACGTCGGGTTCACCGGGGTCGAACCAGAGCTGCCCTTGTGCGATGCGGGCGAGGTCGGGGCGCAGCCGCGCGAGATGATTGGCGGCGAGCTGCAAGGTGTCGCGCAGGTTGCCGGCGCGATACGGATTGAACCAGGCGTGCAGTTCGAGTCCGCGCTGGTGCGCCTCGCGCACCCAGGCGTCGAGCGGGTCCCATCCCGGGTCCGTTCCCTGCGTGCCGGTAAGCGCCCGACTCCATGGCTCCAGCGACGACCGATACAGCGCGTCGCCGGCGGCGCGGACCTGCACGATGACGGCGTTCATGCGGAGTGCCTGTGTGCGATCGAGGATCGTGCGCATTTCCGCGATGGCCGCCGCCTGGCTGAGCCCCGGTTGGGTGGGCCAGTCGATGTTGGCCACCGTGGCGACCCAGAGACCGCGGAACTCGCGCGCGACCGCTGGCGGGTCAGCGCTCGCCGGCGGCGGCGGGGTGGTGCCGGGACCGGTCGGGCCATCGGAGCAGGCGGTCACGAACAGGATGAACGCGGCAAGCGCAAGGCGACGCATGCCGAAAGGTGCCGCGTCGTACGTCGCGCGGCGAGAGGAGCGATGAGCTACGAGGGCATTCCGAGCGCCCCCGCGTAACGCCCGCAGCACCCCCAGTCGCAGGTTCCTGATCCACGCGCCGGTGCACGAACCGGCCTTGGATGGTATCGAGATTGTCGTCCCACTCTCCCTGCACCCACTCCAGATAGGCGAGCCGAGGACAGTAAACGAACTCGTTCACCATCCGGGCGAGGAGAAAATCGGGCAGCGGCGATCGCAAGGATTCGGGCATCTGGCGCACTATGATGGTACGATATATACTGGTATATACCGCATATCTTAAGGGAGGCGTGCTGCCATGTCGGAGAGCGGTGACCCCGCCGATCGGCCACTTCGGGCCAAGCTGTTCATGAACGGCCGGTCACAGGCCGTCCGGTTGCCCAAGATCTTTCGATTCGAGGGGGATGAAGTGGAGATTCGGCGGGAAGGAAAGGGCGTTATCCTTGAACCAGTCACGCGGCGTAACTGGCCTCCGGGGTTCTTCGACGACCTGCGTGCGAACGCAGATCTCTTCACCGACCTCGAGCTTCCGCCGCCGCTTCCGCCGGGCGGAACCGACGTGGACCTGGACGTCGAGTGAGGTATCTCCTCGATACCAGCGTTTGCGTACACGCCTTGCGCGCCCACGAACCCACGTTGCGACGGTTGGCCGCGTTGGGACCTGATGCCGTGGCTCTCTCGGCGATGACGGTCGCGGAGCTGCGCTACGGCGCGCTGAAGAGTCGCGCGCCCGAGGCGGCGAGCGCGCGGCTCGATCAGTTCCTCGCCATTCCGGAGATTCTCGCGTTCGACGCGGAGGCGGCCGAGTATCACGCGCACGGGAGGCGTGCGCTCGAGGCGGCGGGCACCCCGATCGGTGAGCGGGACTTGGTGATTGCCGCGACAGCGCTGGCGCATGGGCTCGTGGTCGCGACGGCGAATGCGCGCGAGTTCCGGCGGGTGCCGGGGCTCGGGGTGGAGGAGTGGAGGGGGTAGAGTACGCTGGGTTGGGGGTCATCTGTACCTGCACCTTCTCAGTCCGGAACCGGCACGAACAGCCGGGGCCGAAGTGGCACCCCCACCCGAGACAGATGCGTTCGCGCCGATGGGATGCTCGCGTGGCCGCGCTCGCGTGCCAGACGGCCGAATGGCTCCTTGCCTCGGATGATCGCCGGGTGTTCCGTCGGATCGCCATTGCCCGCAACGGGGTGGAGCGAATCCTCACGACCCCCGGGATCATCCTCCATATGATCAAGGGCGGAGTCCTGGGCGTCGAGGAAGCGGATCGCGCAAAGGCCAAGCTTGAGGCACA
>JANOTV010000242.1:0-2277 GCA_031416495.1 Gemmatimonadota bacterium | reverse complement strand
ACCCTGTTCCTCGATGCGCGTGAAGATCTCCTCCGCCTCGCGCTCGAGGTCGTCGGTGAGCTTCTCGACGTAGTAGGAGCCGCCGAGCGGATCGATCACATTGGGCACGCCGGTCTCGTACGCGAGCACCTGCTGCGTGCGCAACGCGACCTGCACCGCATGTTCGGTCGGCAGGGCCAGCGTCTCGTCCATCGAGTTGGTGTGGAGCGACTGGGTGCCGCCGAGCGCGGCCGCCATCGCCTGGTAGGCCACCCGCACGATGTTGTTCATCGGCTGCTGCGCCGTGAGCGTCACACCGGCGGTCTGCGAATGGAAGCGCATGATCCACGAGCGCGGTGACTTCGCGCCGTAGCGCTCCTTCATGTGGCGCGCCCAGATTCGGCGGGCCGCGCGCAGCTTCGCGATCTCCTCGAAGAAGTCGTTGTGGATGTCCCAGAAGAACGAGAGGCGCGGCGCGAAGTCGTCCACGTCCAGCCCGCGCTCGATGCCGCGCTCGACGTAGGTGAACCCGTCGGCCAGGGTGAAGGCGAGTTCCTGCGCGGCGGTGGAGCCCGCTTCGCGGATGTGGTAGCCCGAGATTGAGACGGTGTTCCACTGCGGCACATGCTGCGCGCCGTACTCGAACATGTCGACGATGAGGCGCAGCGCAGGCTCGATCGGGAAGCACCAGGCGTGCTGCGCCATGTACTCCTTGAGGATGTCGTTCTGGATCGTCCCCCGGAGCTGCTCTGGCTTGACGCCCTGCTTCTCTGCCGCCGCGATGTAGAAGCACCACAGGATGATCGCGGGGCCGTTGATCGTCATCGAGGTGGAGACCTGGTCGAGCGGGATCCCCTCGAAGAGCTTCTCCATGTCGGCGAGCGATGAGATCGCGACACCGCACTTCCCGACCTCGCCTTCAGCGCGCGCATGATCGGAGTCGTAACCCATCAGCGTCGGGAAGTCGAATGCGACGGAGAGTCCGGTGGTGCCGTGCGCGAGCAGGAACTTGTAGCGCTCGTTGGTCTCCTTCGCCGAGCCGAAGCCCGCGAACTGACGCATCGTCCAGAGCTTGCCGCGATAGCCCGTGGGATGGATGCCGCGCGTGAACGGGAACGAACCCGGGACTTCGAAGGCCGAGCCACCGGAACCCTCGAGATCGAGCGCCGTGTAGAGCGGCTCCACTTCCTTCGCGGAGTTGCTGTACGCGATGGGCCGGACCTCGCCCTGCTCGTAGCGCGTGCGCCAGTGGTCGAGCTCGGCGCGAAGCTGGGAGAGCTCCTCCTGCATCGCGGCGAGAGTCGGGTCGAGATCGGGGATCGCAGTCATCGTTGGGCCGTCCCTGAAGGAAGAAGTGTCCCGGCAGCGACCGCGCGCTCGATCAGCGCCTCGGCGACCGCCATCGGCGTGGACTCCCCGCTCTCGAGCTGCGGGAGTTGCGCCTCCAGCCAATCGCGTGTGCCGACATCGCTCCACAGCCGCTGCCGCACGCGTCGTTCCACCACATCCACCACCCGCTCCCTCAGGCGCGTCCGGCGCCGCTCGCGGAGCTTGCCGCTGCGTTCAAGATACCCGAAATGCCGGTCAAGGGCTGCGTTGAACTCCCCCATGCCGTCCCCCGTCATGCCGACGGTCCGCAACACCGGTGGCGTCCACGACTCGTCGTCGCGCGCAGCCGCCTCGCGGGCGACCTTGATGGGGTTCATGCGCTTGAGGTCGACGCCATGATGTGCCGGCACGTCCTTGAACGTCGCACCGGTGCGCAGGCCGAGCATGAGCTCGATGTCGTTGCGCAGCCGATCAGCGCCCGGACGGTCTGCCTTGTTCACGACGAAGAGGTCCGCGATCTCCATCACCCCCGCCTTGAGCGTCTGGATGGAATCGCCGGACTCTGGGACGAGCACGACGACGCTCGTGTCGGCGAGGCGCGCGATGTCGAGCTCGCTCTGCCCGACACCGACTGTCTCCACGAGGATGCGGTCGATGCCGAACGCGTCGAGCACGTCGCACACCTCGCGCGTCATCGCGGCTAGACCGCCGAGCGAGCCGCGCGTCGCCATCGAGCGGATGAACACCTTGGGATGCAGCGCGACGCGCTCCATGCGCACTCGGTCACCCAGCAGCGCGCCGCCTGTGAAGGGCGACGTGGGATCGACTGCGACGATGCCCACCGAGAGACCTTCCGCGAGGTACTGCTCCGCGAGCAGCGTCGTGAGCGTGCTCTTGCCCGCGCCCGGCGGACCGGTGAGTCCCACGCGCCGCGCGCGTCCGAGCACGGGGTGGCAGGCGGCGAGAATC
>JANOTV010000241.1:0-3197 GCA_031416495.1 Gemmatimonadota bacterium | reverse complement strand
GGCGACCCGGGTGGCGGCTCCGACTTCGCGGGCTTCTACAACCACCTCGGCATCCCCCATTCCGATTGGGGATTCGGTGGCGGCAACGGCATCTATCACTCGAACTACGACACGTACACTTTCATGGAGCGGTTCGGCGATCCGGGGTATCGCTACCATGCGGCCGCCGCGCGGATAGGCACGGCGATGATTATGCGCCTCGCGAACGCGGATATCCTGCCGTACGACTACGCCGAGTTCGCGCGCACGATGCGCCAGTACCTCGTGCCGATCGACAGCAACCTGCGCGCGAAGGGATGGTCGGGTTCGTCCGCGCCGCTCGCCGCGGCGATCGACCGGATGGAACGCGCGTCACTCGCATTCGGCGCGGCACGCGATGAGGCGCTGCGCCGCGCGATCCCCGCCGCTCGGCAGCGCGCGGTGAACGCCGAACTGCTGAAGGTCGAACGCGCGATGACACGGCCGGAGGGCTTGCGCACGAGGCCGTGGTATAGGAATCTCATATACGCGGCAGATGTCGATAATGGATATGGGACGATGGTGTTCCCGAGCGTCAACGAGGCGATACGCTACGGCGATGCGGCGACGTTCGCGCAGGAACTCGCAGATCTGGTCGAACGGTTCGATGCCGCGACGGCGGCGATCGACGCGGCGAGGATGGCTCTGGGCGCGCGCGCTGACGGTGAGTAGGTTTCTCTCATGACGTGTCACGCGTCCTAAGGAGAAGGGCGGGGGCGGTTCCGGGACCACTCCCGCTGGCACGAGAGGGCATCGCACGGATTCGACGTCGAATCCCCGATGCCCTTTCGCGTATATTCTCCCTATGACGCTCACCGCTGACGAACTGCAGCGATACGCGCGGCACCTCGTATTGCCGCAGGTGGGAACGAGCGGCCAAGAGCGGCTGAAGGCATCGTCCGTGCTGTTGATCGGACTTGGCGGACTCGGTTCGCCCGCCGCGCTCTACCTCGCCGCGGCCGGCGTCGGCCGACTAGGGTTGCTGGACTTCGACACCGTCGCGGTGCACAACCTGCAGCGGCAGGTGCTGCACGACGGCGCGGCGATCGGTTCGCCGAAGACGACGTCAGCGAGCCAGCGGCTCGCGGCACTCAACCCGCTCGTGCAGCTCGACATCTGGCAGACGACGCTGCGCAGCGACAACGCGCGCGCCATCATCGCCGACTACGATGTGGTGATCGACGGCACCGATTCGTTCGCCACGCGCTACCTCGTGAACGACGCATGCGTGCTCGAGAAGAAACCGAACGTGCATGCGAGCATCCATCGGTTCGAGGGACAGCTCAGCGTGTTCGGCATGCCGGATGGCCCCTGCTATCGCTGCCTGCATCCCGAGCCGCCACCGGCGGGGAGTGTGCCGAACTGCGCGGAGGGCGGGGTACTCGGTGTGCTCCCCGGATTGCTGGGCACGATGCAGGCGACCGAAGCGCTCAAGCTGATACTCGGAATCGGCAAGCCGATGGTGGGCAGGCTCCTGCTCGTGGACACCCTCGGCATGCGCTTTCACGAGGTCGCGGTGGAGCGGGACGAATCTTGCGAGTGGTGCGGGACACGCCGGCGAACACAGCTGCTCGGCGACTATGCGGCGTTCTGCGGCGAGCCATCGAACGACACCAAGACAGCGGAGACGCACGACATGACCACACCGGCTCTCGACATCGCTCCGCCGGAGCTCTCCACACAGCTCGCGAGGGGTGCAGCGATCACACTCCTCGACGTACGCGAGCCGTGGGAGCATCAGATCGGCCATATCGAAGGCGCGACGCTGATGCCGATGCAGACGGTTCCGAAGTCGATCGAGGCACTGACGCGCGACCGCACGGTGGTCGTGTACTGTCACCACGGTGGACGCAGCGCGATGGTCGCGGATTTCCTGAGGTCGTCGGGATTCAAGAACGTGCTGAACCTCGACGGTGGCATTGACCGGTGGAGTCTCGAAGTGGATCCGGGCGTCGCGCGCTATTGATGTTCCTCCCCCGGAGCCTCCCGTGGTTGATCGCCGTCGGCGCACTCTGGGCCCAGCGGTCGCTGCGGGCGTTGGCGCGTGAGCGGCGGTTCAGGGCGCGCTTTCCTGCTGGACCGGACGGCATCGTGCTTGGCGCCGAGCCGAGGACCTACCGCGCGGATTCAGATCGTGCGCTGCTGCTGTTCCATGGCTACAACGACTCGCCACAGTCGCTCGATCGCGTCGCACGCGGGCTGCACGCCGCAGGGTGGACCGTGCGGCTGCCACTGCTGCCGGGGCATGGACGCTCGCTGCGCGCCTTCGACGACTGGTCCGAGGAGGAGGTGCTCGCGCTGGCGCGCGAGGAGTATACGGCGCTTCGCGCGCGATACCGCACGGTGGTCGTCGGTGGACTCTCGATGGGGGGAGCGGTCGCCTGCTCACTCGCGGCGGAGTCCGACGCGTCGGGCGTCGTCCTCTACGCACCGATGCTCTTCGTGCCACGGACGATGGAGGTGGTGGTCTACACCGCGCGCCTCTGGAACGTGCTCACGCGTTATGTGAGCGGCGGCAACAAGCGCTCGATCCGGGATCGCGAGGCGGCGGCCGAGGTGATCGCGTACGGCTGCTCCAGCCGACGCTCAGTGGAGGCACTGGAACGGCTCTGCCGCCACACGGTGGGGCGCCTGGGGTTCGTGCATGCGCCGGTGATCGTGATACAGTCGGAAGAGGATAACCGGCTGCCGCTCGATCAGTCGCGCCGCGCAATCGCGCGCATCGGCACGAAAGACAAGACGGTGCTGTTCACGCGTGGGGCGGGGCATGTGGTGACGGTCGACCACGGCTGGCAGGACCTGCTCGCGCAGACGGCGCACTGGCTCGAGGCGCGATTCCCGCAGTCCGTTGGAGCAGTACGCTCGGCAGGCTAGATTTCAGTCGCGAGCCGTACCCTTCCGTGCATGGAGTTCTTTGCGATGGCTGACATCAAGTGCCTCCGCTGTGGTGAGACGAAGACCGGCTTTGACAGGCCGCCATTCCCCGGCGCGATCGGTGCACGGGTGCTCGATGGTATCTGCCCCGCGTGCTGGCAACTGTGGCTCAAGCAGCAGACGATGCTGATCAATCACTATGGCCTGAACGTGATGGATCCGCAGGCGCGCCAGTTCATCACGCGCAACATGGAAGCGTTCCTCTTCCGCGCCGGCCAGCAGGACGACGTCGATACATCGCAGCA
>JANOTV010000240.1:0-10821 GCA_031416495.1 Gemmatimonadota bacterium | reverse complement strand
AGTTCGACGATGCGATCGAGGTTCCCCTCGAGATCGCCCTTCCGGGGCCGGAACTGCGGGACGGCGATGGTGACGACGGGCATGGGCTGAAAGTTCGCCACGTCGCTGCAGGGAAGCGAGGGGCCCGGGTCGTGACGACGGGCATCGCGACGGGTACCACGAAGGGCATCACGAAGGGCGAGACCGTTCCCAATGCGCGATTCCAGTGTAGTATGCGAACGAATGCGCATATCCCTCTCGATCATCGCCATCCTGTCGCTCCCGGTCACTGTCGCGGCCCAGCAGCCGGGAGTTCCCGAGGAGCCATGGCGCATCATCAGGCCCCGGCAGTCGTCGCTCGTGCTGGCGCGCGACGGCTCGCTCATCGGCGAGATCGGCAAGGAATGGCGCACGAACATCGCACTTGGTTCGCTGCCGCGGCACGTGCCGCAGGCCTTCGTATCCGTCGAGGATCGCCGGTTCTACCAGCATGATGGCGTCGACGTCGTCGGCATCGCGTCGGCGATCAAGGACAACCTCCTGGGCGGTAGCCGCGGAGCGAGCACGATCACGCAGCAACTCGTCGGCAACATGCATCCCGACATCATCGACCGGACGGACCGCTCGCTCGGTCGCAAGCTCCGCGAGCAGTCGGCCGCGCGGGAGATGGAGCGCCGGTACAGCAAGGCCGAGATCCTCGAGGCGTATCTCAACCAGATCTCGTTCGGTCGCGGCTGGTTCGGGATCGACGCGGCAGCACGCCACTACTTCGGGAAGCCGGCCGCGCGCCTGAGCATCGCAGAGGCCGCCTCGCTCGCCGCGCTGCCCAAGGGCCCGGCGATCTACGACCCGATCCGGTATCCCGACCGCAACGTCGCACGCCGCAACACGATCCTCGGGCTGATGCAGCAGCAGGGATTCATCACTGCGCAGCAGGCGCGTGTCGCGCGCGCCGAGCCGCTGCGCACCGCACCCGACCTCGGGATGTCGGTCGCGTCGCCGTATTTCGTGGACGTCGTGCGCGCGCAGGTCGAGCGCGCCGGCGTGCCGATCGCTGACGGTGGTTACCGGATCCTCACCACGCTCGATCCCGGCCTGCAGCGCGCGGCGATGGTGGCGCTCGTCGAGGGCACGGCCGAAGTGGAGGCGCGCGCCGGCTACCGGCATGAGACGTTCGCGAAGAAGGCGCGTGGCTCCACCGATTATCTCCAGGGCGCGGTCGTCGCGATCGACCCCACGAACGGCGACGTGCGCGCGCTCGTCGGCGGACGCAACTATCAGGAGTCGCAGTACAACCGCGCGGTGAATGCGGTGCGCCAGCCGGGATCAACGTTCAAACCGGTGGTCTATGCGCGCGCGATCATGGATTCGATGCCCGCGAACCTCATCGTGCACGACGATCCGTCAGAGGTCGCGTACGATGCGCAGGTCTACCGTCCGAAGAACGCGGACGGTGAGTTCCTCGGCGCGCTGACGATGCGCGAGGCGCTCGCCCGCTCACGCAATCCGGTGGCCGTTCATCTCTGGCAGGCGCTCGGCGCGGACTCCGTGATCGCGCTAGCGCGCCGCATGGGACTCACCGCGCCCATCGCCCCGTATCCGTCGAGCGCCGTCGGCGCGTCGGCGGTGCGACCGATCGATCTCGTCGCCGCGTTCACGGCGTTCGCCAACCTCGGGGCCGCTGTCGAGCCACGATTCGTCCTGCGCGTGGAGGATGGCGCGGGTCGCACGGTGTTCGGGCAGCAGACGACGTTCCTCCCCGCCGCGATGGATACCGCCGTGGCTTTCATCACGCGCGAGCTGATGCGTGACGCGGTGGACCGCGGAACCGCCGCATCCGTTCGGCGCTATATTCCGTGGGACGTGCCCGTTGCTGGCAAGACGGGTACCACCGACAATAATGCGGATGCGTGGTTCGTGGGCATGACGCCGCAGCTCGTCGCGGGCGTCTGGCTCGGGTTCGACCGGCCGAAGACGATCTCGAGCAGTGCCGCAGGCGGGTCGCTCGCGGCACCGATCTTCGGACAGATGATGTCGCGGTGGGGTGGGCTGTCTGCGACCCAGTGGGAAGTGCCCGCTTCCGTGGTGACGGCCGAGCTCGACCGTGATACCGGCATCCTCGCGGAAGACGACACGCCGATCGATCGCCGGTACACCGAATACTTCGTCCCGGGTACGGAACCAGGAGCACTGCGCGTGGATGCGCGGCGCCTCTTCCGGGCCGGTCCCATAGCTTACTGATCGTTCATCTGGTTGGCTCCATTCCCTCATCGAACCTCAGGACGGCACGTGCGCCCTCAGTTCCTCACCGCGTTGCTCATTGCACTGCCGCTGTTCACCGCGGCGTGCGGGACGAAGGAGTCGCCCACCGCGCCTGTCATACAGCCGGCCTACGACCTCAAGGTGCGCTGGCTCGGCGCCGCGCCGTCGGCCGTGATCCAGCAGGCGTTCACTCGTGCGGAGACGCGCATCAAGGCAATCATCGTCGGCGGTCTCTCGCCCGTGCTGATCCCCACCGACTTCAACGTCAGCCAGTGCGACGCGGCACTGACCGGCTATCCCAACGTCCCGGCCGAGACGGTCCAGGGCATCCTGATCTACGTGCTCATCAAGGAGATCGACGGAATCGGGCAGGTGCTCGGCTCTGCCGGTCCTTGCCTCGTGCGCGACCAGAACCGTTTCAAGCCCGCACTCGGCATCATGCGACTTGACGCCGCCGACCTTCAGAATTTCGCGACGCAGGACCGGCTGGACGCGCTCGTCCTGCATGAGATGCTCCATGTGGTCGGCATCGGCACCATCTGGACCGACAACGGCCTGTTGATCGGCGACCAGACCACCGATGCGCGCTTCGTCGGCGCGCGCGCGCGCACCGCGTGCGCCGATGTCCATGGTGGGACGACGACCTGCGCCACCAACGTCCCTGTGCACAGCACGGACGGCACCGGCTCGGCGTACTCCCATTGGAAAGAGACGACGTTCACGAACGAACTGATGACGCCGTTCCTCAACAGCGGCGCGGTGCCGCTGTCGGAGATGTCGATCCAGTCGCTCGCCGACATCGGTTACGTGGTGAGGACGCAGACGGCCGATGCGTTCGGTCCGCTGGCGAGCAACGTGATGGCGAACGCGCTCGCTGCCGAGGCGTATCCTTCCGTGGCACTGCCAGAGCCCACGAGGCCGCGATTCACCGTGAGCGCCTCGGGCGGATTGACTCCGTTGCGGCGATGAACTACGTCTCAAATACCGTTCGCCAACCGATTCCCGGACAGCATCCGGCAGGAGTTGCAGTGGCCCAGTCGTCGTCGCGTTCGATCCTCCTCATCGCAGCGGCAGCTTTCGCGGCAGCCTGCGGTGGTGATAAGGGTACGGGACCGCGGGCGACACCCGCGTCTGTCGTGGCCGTGACGGCGCCGGCGGGAGCGACCGTGGGTACGGCACTCGCGGCGGTGCCGACCTTCGAGGTGAGGTCCGCAGGTGGTGTGGCGCTCGCCGGCATCTCGGTCACTGTCGTGGTGACTGCGGGCGGTGGGAACATCACGGGGGCACCGACGGCTTCGCTCGCGGGGCCGACTCCGATCGGTGTCTGGACGCTCGGTCCCGCAGCGGGCACGCAGTCCGTCACGGTGACCGTCGTGGGGATCACGCCGCTCACCATCTCGGTGAATGCCGCAGCGGGCGCGCCGGTGGCGATGGAGATCGTCGAGGGAAACAACCAGTCCACGGGGCCGCTCACCACGGTGAGCGGACCGATCCGGGTGCGCGTGCGCGACGCGTTCGGGAACGGCGTCGCGGCGCAGATCGTCACCTGGACCGTCGGCGGCGGTGGGGGTCAGTTGTCGTCGGCCACGTCTACTGCGGATGCGGCCGGCATAGCGACCGCGCCGGCGTGGACGCTCGGTTCGCTGGGCGGCGGGGTGCAGGCGATCATCGCGTCGGTCGGCGCGATCACCGTGCGATTCACCGCGAATCCGACGGCGTACTCCATCGATCTGCGCTTCTTGGGTGCGACGCCATCCCAGGCGGTCCAGCAGGCGTTCAGCAATGCGGTGGCCCGCATCAGGTCGATCATCGTGGGAGACTTGCAGGACATCGCGGTCGCTGACTTCGCCATCCCGACCTTCTGCCTCCCCGCCGGATCAGTGCCGCCGCTCACCGAGACGATCGACGACATCATCATCTTCGCGCGCGTCGATTCTATCGACGGGCCGGGAGGAGTGCTCGGCAGCGCAGGTCCGTGCATCATACGCAGCGCGTCCATCGGTTCGCTCACGGTCATCGGGTCCATGCGCTTCGACAGTGCAGACCTCTTGAACCTGGCGACGCAGGGTCGCCTCGAGAACGTCATCCTGCATGAGATGCTCCACGTGATCGGCATCGGCACGTTGTGGAGCAGATTGGGGCTGCTCGGGGATGGAGGTACGACCACCGTCTCATTCCTCGGCGCGACCGCGCGCGACGTCTGCGCGAACCAGCTCGGTGGCGCGTCACCCTGCGCTGTCTCGGTACCGGCGGAGAACTGCCTCGATCTTCCGCCAACCACGACCTGCGGCGGCGGCACGCGGGACTCACACTGGAAGGAATCGATCTTCCAGAGCGAATTGATGACGGGTTACCTGGGTGCCTCGACCAACCCGCTCTCACTCATGACCATCCAGTCCTTGTTCGATCTGGGTTATGCGGTGAACACCGCGCCTGCCGATGCGTACATGGTGCCGGCTCCCGGCCTCCGTGCATTGCTCGCGCCCGGCGCAATGCCTGACATGCGCATGCCTGCGCCGCGACTGCCGCGTCTGTCCATTGACGCCAATGGAAACATTTCTCCGATCCCGGACCGTTGATGCACAGATCGATCCTCCTTGTGGTCATCGCGCTCGCTGCCTGCGCGCCGAAGGCAAGCGACACTCCCGCGACGGCCGCCGATTCGCTGGCCACGATGGACAGCGCGCTCGCGGGCGACACGATCTCTGCGCTCCCCGCCGATTCCGGCGCCGTCACCACCTCGACCGCCAGCAAGGCGGACACCGCGGCAATGACGATGCACGCGCCCGTCACCAGCAAGGCCAAGGCTGATTCGATCATCGGCTACGATTCTGCGTTCGGTCCGAAGTACACGATCGACAAGGACGGGAAGCTCGTCGAGATCAAGCGGCCGCCGATCAGGCGGCCGTAGCAGGATCGACGCAGCGGAAATCGGCGGCGGATGCTTGCCCCCATAGTGCAAGCTCCCCAAGTTTCGCAGGCGTTACGCGCGGTCCCATGATCGCGATGCGATCGCGACGCGCTTGCCTCTTCACCCGCCCGAGGACGAACGATCACGCCGCCGACCTGCCCGAACTGTGGCACCACCGCCGAGACCGGCGCGGTCTTCTGCAGCCGCTGCGGCCTGAACTTCGGCAGCGAGTTCAAGGGCACGCCACTCGACCAGGTGAAGGAAGCGTCACCGATCCTCGTGCGTCTTCGCGAGCACCTCGGCGACCGCTACTCCATCGAACGCGAACTCGGCCGCGGCGGCATGGCGACCGTGTTCCTCGCGCGCGACCTCAAGCACGACCGCGAAGTCGCGATCAAGGTGCTGCATCCCGAGCTCTCCGCCTCCATCGGCGCCGATCGCTTCGAGCGCGAGATCAAACTCGCGGCCAAGCTGCAGCATCCGAACATCCTCGGCTTGTACGACTCGGGCGCCGCCAACGGACTCCTGTACTACGTGATGCCGTTCGTCAAAGGCGAGACGCTGCGCGACCGGCTTGATCGCGAAGGCATGCTGCCGATCGAGGACGCCGTGAGCATCGCGCTGCAGGTCGCGAGCGCACTCGGCCATGCGCATGAGCACGGCATCGTGCACCGCGACATCAAGCCGGAGAACATCCTCCTCGCCGGCGATCATATCCTCGTCGCCGACTTCGGCATCGCGCGCGCGGCGACCGAAGCGGACCAGCAGAAGCTCACGCAGACGGGCATGGCGGTGGGAACGCCGGTGTACATGGCGCCCGAGCAGTCCACGGGCGACACGGTAGGACCCACGGCCGATCTCTACAGCCTCGGCTGCATGCTCTACGAGATGCTGACGGGTGAGGCGCCGTTCACGGGCCCCAAGGCCATGGCGATCATGGCGAAGCACCTCATGGAGCAGGTGCCGAGTGTGCGCGTGACGCGTCAGGCCGTGCCGGAGAAGATCGAGCAGGCGATCTTCATCACGCTCAACAAGCAGCCGATCGACCGCCCGCAGAGTGCGAAGCAGTTCGCGGAGCTGCTCGGCATGCCGTCCGGCGCGACGGGCACGATGCGCGTGATGCGTGGCGCGATGAACATGCGCGCGTCGATGGCGATGCGCCCCTCGATGCTGAGCCGCGCATCGCAGATGGGCCTGCCCGCCATGGGCGACGAGATGCCCATGCCGCCGGTGCCGTTCTGGAAGAAGCCGCTCGCATGGGTGGGCGGAGGCACGGCGATCGCGGCAGCGGCGCTCTTGATCTTCATCATGAATGGCGACACCAGGCCGCAGGTGGTGGATCCGGACGCCAACCGCGTCGCCGTGCTCTACTTCGAAGATGCGAGTCGCGATTCGTCGTTGCGCACGGTCGCCGATGGCATCACCGAAGAGTTGATCCGAGCGCTCGATGGGATCTCTGCGCTGCAGGTGATCTCGCGCAGCGGCGTGGAGCCATATCGCGGCTCGAAGCTCAAGGTCGATACGATCGCGCGGGCGCTGCGCGCGGGGTACATCGTGCAGGGCGACCTTGAGCCGGCCGGCGACAATGTGCAGATCAATGTCCGTCTCGTCGACAGGCTCGGCAATGCGATGAAGCGCGGCAACGTGATCGTATCCCGCGATAGCGTGCTGGGTGCTCAGACGGCCGTGGCGTCGCTCGTCGCGGACCTGATCAGGCAGGAACTCGGCGTCGAAGTGCAGCTGCAGAAGCGGCGGTCCGGCACGTCGAACGATCAGGCGTGGCTCGCGGTGCAGCAGTCGACGCAATTCCAGCGCGAAGCGATCTCACGGCGCGCTGCCGGCGACGCCGCCGGGATGACCGCAGCATTCGGCGCCGCAGACTCCGTGCTCGCGATCGCAGAACGGCTGGACCAGCGCTGGGTCGAGCCGATCACGCGCCGCGCGGCATTGGCGTACCAGCGCTCGCGCCTCGCCGGCGCCGGCGCGAGGCCCGAGGTCATCCGACCGCTGGTCGAGGTGGCGATCGGTCACGCGGACCGCGCGCTTGCACTCGACGCCGAGGATCCGGATGCGCTCGAGGTGCGTGGCAATACGCGCTACTGGGGCGTCCTCACCAACCTGAGCGTCAGTGAAGCGACGCGGATGAGAGACCTCCGCGCGGCGCAGGCCGACCTAGAGCTCGCCACCAAGCTGAACCCGCGCCAGGCCGGTGCGTACTCGACGCTCTCGCACATGTACTACCAGCTGCCAGACAAGACGAACGACAACGTCCTGGCGGCGGCGATCAAGGCCCTCGAGGCCGATGAGTTCCAGGCGAATGTGGTGCTCGTTCGCCAGCGCCTGTTCAACGCAGCCTTCGACCTTGGCCGATTCGACGACGCCGAGCAGTACTGCGGGGAACTCGAGCGTCGATTTGCCGGTGATGCTCGCGCGATCCGATGTCGGCTCTATCTGCAGTCGATCCCGAGCATCGATTCGGTGGATCTGGCGCGCGCCTGGCGCCTCGCCGACTCACTGATCGCGGCCGCTCCAGGTGACACGATAGCGTTGCTCACAGGCCACATGTGGACGGCCGCGGCGCTCGCGCGGGCATCGGCGAAGGCTCCGGACGGGAGTGCGCGTCAGCAATTGCTCGCCGACAGCGCCCGCGCGCTCTCGCGGCGGTCGCTCGGCGACGCAACGGTGGAGGCGCCGCGCGGTCTGGCCTATTTCGGCGCCTATGTGTCTACCATTCTTGGAGATAGGGACGATGCGATCCGGCGGCTGAGCGCGTATATCGCCGTCGATCCGTCCACGCGGGCATCTTCACTTCGTGCCGATCCGACGTGGATGTTCCGTCGGCTCGAGGACGAACCCGCTTTTCGGCAGGCGGTCGCCGTCGGGCGCTGACTGTTCGGTCAGGACTTCTGGACACCGATTAAATTTGCGGCATCTCTTTTGCGTCTGCATATTGCTTCGTCGGTTCTGGGCATAGACGCGTCGGCGGTGTAACCGTTCAGACGATGCGACACGGAACTGGGCAGCCGGAGTATTGCTCATGACCCGCAGGACCGTCCGTTTCGCCTTCGCCGTCATGGTGGGCCTCTTCTCCGCCGCCTGCGCGGAGATGCCATCTTCGCCAGCCGCGGTCGATCCGGCCGGCATAAGCCCCCGCATGGCACCGCGGGCGATCGTTCCGGGCACGTGCACCAACCTCGCGTCGCTGCTCTCTCAGGCGGCGATCGTATTCGGTCCGGGCTCGCCGAACTACAACTCGGTGCGCGGCAAGCTCGAGAACCTCGCGAAGCATGTGGCCGACGGCAACGTCGTCGAAGGCCAAGCGCGCGCGCATGACATCGTCAATTTCGTGCTGGCCAAGGCGGCGGGCGGTGGCCTCTTCGGCACCAACGCGCAGATCGCTGCATTTGCGAGCGCCGTCTACTGCTTCTCGGGGCTCGACATCACCATCACCGACCCGAACAACACCGAACTGATCTTCCCGGGCGATTCGGAACAGACCGTCTACAATGCCGACCTTACGGTCGGCATCAAATTCGATGCTTTCCCCGTCAGCCAGCCGACCCTGATCACGTTCAACAAGATCACGGAGACGTATCCGCCGGGTCGGGGACCGCTCGATACCAAGCTCGACCAGTACCCGGGATTCATCCGGATCGATGCGCAGGACGGAAGGTCGGAGGTGGTCACGCTGACCAAGCCGGCCACTGTCGGCGTCTGCGCTTCGGGTGCCATCCCGCAGGAAGTACGCGATCGCCTTCGTCTCGGACATGGCGCGTCCGCCGGTTTTGAGATCACGCCGGCCGCTCAAGCCACGTTCCTCGAATGCGCGAATGAAGTCGCGAGCGGAGCGACCGGCCCGAGCTTCTGGCAGAACGTTGCGAAGGTCGTCTTGCCGGCCAAGCTGCATGCCCGCGCCTTCAAGTTCGCGGGTGGCGGAGTCGGTGGCACGGTCATCGAGTTCAGCCCGTTCGCTCCGGTCGATGCAGAACTTCGCTCGGGCGGCGGTGTCGGTGGCACCGTCATCGAGTTCGCGCGCGCTCCGCTCTCGGCGACCCTGCTCAACACGCAGGCATCGAGTGTCGCGAGCTGCACGAGGGAGTCGATCGAGGCTGCGGTTGGATCACCGGTGGCGATCAACTGCCTGCCGCTCATCCATGTTCGGACGAGACTCGGCACCGAGATGCTCGGCGTTCCCGTGACTTGGGATGTCGTCTTAGGCGGCGGCACGATCACCGAGCGCATCTACGCGAGCTGTGGCACCTACAGCGCGTCGTTCAGCACCGTCACGTCACCCTCGGGCCGCTCATCGATCTGCTGGACGCTCGGCACTGAAGGTCTCAACCGCGTGCGAGCGACCCCGAGCGTCGGCGGCGACGCGCCGGCAGGCGTCACCTTCGTACCGGCCGTCGAACTGTTCAATGCCACCGCAAACCCTGCGGTCAATCTCGTGATCACGCAGTCGCCGGCCTCGGCGACCGCGGGCACACCGTTCTCCGTCACCGTGCAGGAAGTCGACAAGAACGGCAGCCGCGTGTACGGCGCGGCTAATACGATCACGCTCACGCTCAACCAGTTCACGTTCGCCGGCGGCTCCAACACTGCGACGGCCACGTCGGTCGCCGGCGCGGCCGTTTTCCCGGCACTCGTCATAAGGAAGGCGGCCAGCGGCTACTCGATCAGCGCATCGTCGCCGTATCTGCTGCCGCCCGCCGCAGTACCGACCTCGGCAACGTTCACCGTAAGCCCGGCCACGGCGTCGGTGCTGACGATCGTGCGCGGTAACTTGCAGACTGCACCCGCCGGCACCGTGGTGGCGGTCCAGCCGACGGTGCGTGTGAGCGATGCGTACGACAACTCGGTCGCCGACCAGTCGGTGAGGTGGGTCGCGGCGCTCAGCAGCATGGGAGCGGTCACACCGGAGATCTCGGTGAGCGATGCCGACGGCCAGGCGTCCACGGGCTGGACGGTCGGCGACGGAGACAACCAACTCAGCGCGTCGCTCGTCGCGACACCGACGGTATCCGTGGTGTTCGATGCCGTCGGCACGAGCACCGTGAAGATCCTCAACCAGTGTGCGCTCGGGAACGGCGGCGGCGACCCGATCAATGATCCGTCGAAGCCGTATGCGTTCTACATCCCGAACCCGGGCGCGAACAACAGCATACGCTCGGTGACGCTCAACTTCTCGTCGGCCGGTCGCGCGAATTCACCGACGGCGTACGTGATCGAACTGATGACGCAGATGGCCACCTTCGACCCGGCTGTCTCGCTGCCGGTCGCGACCAGGACGACCGTGCTCCTGCGCGGCAGCAACAGCGAGAACAAGTCGGCCACGTTCACGCTCGCGCAGCCGATCGTCGGACAGGGTGGCAACTTGGCACCGAAGATCATGATGAAGCTGCGCGTCGTCGACAATCCGGACGCCAGCACCATCAGCTTCAACACGGGCCTCTGCGGTCCCGGACAGAACTGCAAGGTTCCAAGGGCCTGCAACGTGACGGAAGTGAGCAACCCGGAGCCGTACCCGCTCGGGACCTTCCATCGCAAGTCGGTGGGTATCACGGTGAAGGGCTACTGAACCGAGCGAGACCGCTTCAGCAGACAGAAGAAACGGGGCGTCGTCGCGAATGCGTCGACGCCCCCTTTAGTTGAAAACCAAACACCCCCGC
>JANOTV010000239.1:0-5968 GCA_031416495.1 Gemmatimonadota bacterium | reverse complement strand
TGCTCGATCCGGTGATCGAGATCCGCCCGGTCAAGGGGCAGGTCGACGACCTGCTGCATGAGATCCGCCTGCGCGAACGTCGCGGCGAACGCGTGCTCGTCACGACGCTCACCAAGCGCATGGCCGAGGATCTCACCGACTACCTGTCGCAGGTCGGCGTCCGTGTGCGCTACATGCATTCCGACATCGACGCGATCGAACGCATGGAGATCGTGCGCGGTCTGCGACTCGGCGAGTTCGACGTGCTGATCGGCATCAACCTGCTGCGCGAGGGACTCGACCTGCCGGAGGTCTCGCTCGTGGCGATCCTCGATGCGGACCAGGAAGGCTTCCTGCGGTCCGATCGCTCGCTCATCCAGACCGTCGGCCGCGCGGCGCGCCATGTGAACGGGCGCGCGCTGTTCTATGCCGATCGCATCACGGGTTCGATGCAGCGCTGCCTCGACGAGACGGCGCGTCGTCGTGCCATCCAGGAAGCGCACAACACGGCCGACGGCATCGTGCCGGTGAGCATCGTGAAGAGCACCGACCAGGTGCGGTTCAGCACGCGCGTCGCCGATGCCCGCGAGGGCACCGACGAGCGCGAGGCGGCGCGCACGACCGGAAAGAAGCAGAAGAAGGTGGCCGAGGCGCAGCGCGCGTATGGCACCGAGGACCTCCCGGGGCTGGTGACGAAGCTCGAGGAGGAGATGAAGACCGCCGCGCGGACCCTCGACTTCGAGACGGCCGCGCGACTGCGCGACGAGCTGTTCGATCTCAAGGCGGCGATGGGCGACGGGTCCTCGCGGAGCAAGAGTGCCCGTCGCTGAGTTCACGGAAGCCGAGCTTGCGAAGTGGGGCGAAGAGTTCGGCCGCGCGCTGGCCCTCCCCGCCTGCGTCGTGCTCTCGGGCGAACTCGGGGCGGGGAAGACCACGCTCGTGCGCGCGATCGCGCGCGCGCAGGGGATGCTCGAGCCGGTCACGAGTCCCACGTACAGCATGGTGCACGAGTACCGGTCGCCGCGCACGCACATCTTTCACCTCGATCTCTTCCGGCTCAAGGCGGCGACGGAACTCTATCAGATCGGCTGGGAGGAGATCATGCGCTCGGGCGGGCTCGTGCTGATCGAGTGGCCCGACCGTGCGGGCGACCAGCTGCCTCTATCGCACATCGCGCTCAGGCTCGAGCACCTGCCCGGTCGTCCGGAGCGGCGGCGGCTCAGATGGTGAACGCATGAGTGCAGTCGGATCGCGCAACGCGGGGCAGGGATTCACGCTCGCCCTCGACGCGGCGTCGTCGATCGGCACGGTGGCCGTGCTCGATGGCTGGCGCGTCGTCTCCGAGCGCGCGGTGGAGATGCGCGGCACCGATGGCGAGCGCTACATGCCCGCGATCCTCGCCGCGCTCGCCGAAGCGGGCACCTCGGTGCGCGACCTGCAGGGTGTCACCTGCGGTGCCGGTCCGGGCAGCTTCACCTCGCTCCGTGTCGCCGGGGCCATCGCCAAGGGCATCGCGATGGGCACCGGCTGTCCGCTCTTCGCGGTGTCATCGCTCGCGCTCATCGTCGCGGCGTCGCCACTGACGGTCGCCGAGGGATCGCGCTGGCTCGCCTCCCTCGATGCGATGCGCGGCGATCGTTATCTCGCACTGGTGACGGTCGGTGCGGACGGAGCGATCGAGCGCAGCGAACCCCTCGGTCTTCTGCCCGGTGCCGAGATCGCCGCGAGGGCCGCAGCACTCGGTGCGCTGGAGATCGGCCCCGGCGCGCAGCACCACGCGATGCCGCACGCACGGGGCGTCGAACGATGCCGGGCCATCATCACGGCAGCCGGACCGGTGGACCTCGCGGCGTGGGAGCCGGTGTACGGTCGGCTCGCCGAGGCGCAGGTGAAGAGGAACCAGGCGACTGCCGCGCGAGTCCTCGTCATCCGCGTCGCGACCGCCGAGGACCTCCCTGCGATCGCCGCCATCGAGCAAGCGAGCTTCTCCGATCCATGGAGTGTGAAGTCGTTCCAGTCCATGCTCGCGCATACGCTTGTGACGGCGACCGTCGCCGAACGGGCGGGCCGCGTGATCGGATACTGCGTCGCCTGGCTCGTCGGTGAGGAGGGCGAGGTGGTGAACTTCGCGGTGGACCCGCGGGAACGCCGGTCTGGCGCCGGCGCCGCGCTGCTCGGCGACCTCCTGCGCGCGGCGGACGCCGCAGGAGTGATGTCGCTCTTCCTCGAGGTCCGGGAGAGCAACCTCGCGGCGCGGACGTTGTACGAGCGCAGGGGCTTCGCCGTGAGCGGCCGACGCAGGGCCTACTATGCGAAGCCGATCGAGGATGCCCTCGTCATGCGCTGGGAGAAGGCGGCGACTGTCGGTGATCCCCGTTAGATTTTGCCTATGGCGCGATGATTCCGATGCCGCCGCATACACGGGTCACCCATATGGTGCTCGGGCGGACTGACCCATTCCAGGAGGCACTGTGAGCCGCAGCTTGAACAAGGTGACGTTGATCGGGAATCTCGGGGCGGACCCCGAGATCCGGTCCACAGCAGGTGGCAACAAGGTGGCGAACTTCTCGATCGCGACGAGCCGTCAATGGTCCTCGCCGAGCGGCGAGAAGCAGGAAAAGACCGAATGGCACAAGTGCATCGCGTGGAACGCGCGATCCGACCGCGGCCAGATGCTCGCCGACCTGATCGAGAAGTTCGTGAAGAAGGGCGACAAGATCTACGTCGAGGGCTCCATCGAGTACCGCCAGTACGAGGACAAGGAGAAGCAGACGAAGTACGTGACCGAGATCAACGTCCGGGAGATCATCCTCCTGGGTGGCGGTCGCGGCGGCGACGGCGGCTTCGACTCCGGTTCACGTCCGGCCCGCGCCACCGCTGGGGCCAAGTCGGCCGCGCAGTCGCCGGAAGGGTTCGAGGAGTTCCCGGCTGCGATGGATGCGGACGACGATCTGCCGTTCTAAGGGCAGGGGGGAGAATGAGGAACGGGAGGCGGAGCGTGCTGCTCCGCCTCCCGTTCTCAGATCCCGCCCGACCTACGGAAGGCGGTCGATGCAGCCCCCGAGGTAGGTGAGGCTGTTTTCCTCAGACACCGGGATCGGGAAGTTCACGTCCGGACCGAACACGCCGCCCTTGAAGTACGAGCCCGTCGGGAAGACGGCGCCGACCGTGCGGTTGTACTGACGCATGAGGCGTCGGAGGTCGCCAAGGCGGTGACCCTCGAGCCACATCCAGTAGGCGCGCTCGGTGAAGAGAACGTCCGTGTTGACCGTGGCGAGCGGCGCGAGGCCGGCGACGGTGGCGCGGAGCGCATTGAGCGTGGCAAGCGCCCCGGGAGCATTGGCCGCGCGGAGCTGGGCCTCGGCTTCGATCAGACGCGCCTCAGTGCCGCCGACGACGGTGGTCGGCGCCGAGCGGTTTGGGTACTTGGTGCTCGGCAGGAAGAGCGGGGTGGTGCCGTCGAAGCCGGTAGAGGCCGTTCCGGTACCGCGCGGGGCGACGACGCGCGGATCGCCCGCGGTCCGGTACGCCAGCCCGTTCACGCCCTCGACGGACGCGACCGAGAAGCGGCGGTTGATCGCGCCGGTGAGGAAGATGCCGTTGTTCTGGCGGGCCGAGTTCTCCGAGTGCTGGAGCTGGTACACGAAGCTCGTCGGCACAGCCGCGACCGCCACGGCCGCGCCGGCGGGGTTGTTCAGGTTCATCAAGGCGCGTCCCTTGCCCACGCTCGCGAAGTTCCGCTGCGTGACCACCGCCGCGGCCGTGTTGGCGCCGGCGAGGGTGAGCACAGAGTCGAAGATCGTGACGGCAAGTTGGTTGAGCTGGTCGCCGGTCTGACGGTCGCCATACACGGTCACGCCCGCCGAGGTGAGCGAGCCGAGCGAGACGCCGTTGCAGTACTGCTCGGAGAACAGGACCGTCGTCATCGCCTCGATGTTGAGCACCTCGAGCCTGGAGACATTGGTTGCGTCGAGCGCCGCGAAGGCGTCGGCCGCGCGGCGCGCGGAGGTGCGGGCGCGGTGCATCGAGCGGTACACACCGTCGATGCTGCCGTTCACCGGCTGGATGCCGCGCTGGTCGATCTCGATGCGGGTCGGGAAGGTCTCGGCGTTGATGAGCTCGTCCGAGAGCAGTCCGGTGTAGGTGATGAAGTTGTCGTCACCGCCGTCGAGCGCGACGGCGAAGTCGCCGATCGCGCCGGTGCGGAGGACGGGGAGCGCCGAGAGGGTCGCCAGCGACGTCGGGGTCGCGACGTCCGGGTCATCGACGGTGAGAACGGAGTCGAGACTGCACGCCGTGAGGCCGGCCAGCAGGGCTGTCGCCGCGACGGCGGTGCGTCGACGCGTGAACGCGAGGATATGGTTGGTCATTGATCCGTCGTGAGTTAGAAGTTGATGGACACGCGGGTCGTCCACTGGCGCGTCGGGGGCTGCGTGAGGAAGTCCGATGTGGTGAAGTTCGCGCCGTTGTTGGCGTTCACTTCGGGATCGAAGCCGGTGTAGTTCGTCCAGATCGCGAGGTTGCGGCCGCCGATCGTCAGGCGGGCGTTCTCGGCGCCCATGCCCCAGCGGGTCACCCACGAGCGCGGGGCCGTCAGCGTGACCGAGAGCTCGGAGAGGCGCGTGAACGATGCGTCCTCGATGTAGCCGTCGACCGTGCCCATGAAGCGCGAGATGCCGCGCGCCTGCTCCTCGAGCGGCGAGGAGCGGTCATTCAGCTCCTTGCACGTCGCGAAGCCGCAGCGGAACTCACGGGTAAAGTTGAGGAGCTTCTGGCCGCCGCGATGCTGGAACATGACGCTCAGCGCGACGTTCTTCTGGATCGTGAAGGTCTGCTGGAGGTTGAACTCGCGGGTCGGCATCGGCGAACCGCGGTACGCGAGCGAGTCGTCGACCATGACCTCGCACGCCGGACCGCCGACGAGCTGCGGATTGGCGACACCGCCGACCGTCCGGCAGTTCACGCGGCTGATCAGCCCGTCGCCGTTGATGTCGTCGTACGTGTACGGGCGCTGCCAGTACGAGCCGGCCGGGTAGCCGCCAACGTGTCGCTGGCTGCTGCTGAAGCCGAAGATGATCGGGCTGATGCCGGGGCCGAGCTCCACGAGCTTATTGCTCAGGCCGGTCGCGGACAACGAACCCTGCCAGGTGAAGGCGGGCGAGTCGTAGAGCGTGCCGGTGAGGAGGAGCTCGATGCCCGTGTTCTTCATCTCCGACAGGTTTGCGAAGGTCGTCGCGGTTGCCCCGAGGGACGGCGCGAGCGTGCGGGCCACGAGCAGGTCGGACGTCTTCTTGGAGAACACCGTGAGGTCGACGCCGAGCTTGCCACGGAACATCGTGGCCTCGAACCCACCCTCGATCTCGGCCGTGATCTCCGGACGGAGTATGGCGTTGCCGGTGGTGTTGAGCGTGACGGCCGAGCGCTCGACGCCCTCAGCGCGGACCGAGACCGGCGCCAGCGTCGTGAACGCCTGGCGGAAGCCGGGGCGCTGCCCCGAGCGGCCGTAGGCCGTGCGGAGGCGGACCTGGTCGAGGAAGGCGTACTGCGGGAACCACTGCTCCTCGGTGATCACGTACGAGAGCGAGGCCGAAGGATAGGTCACGATCGCCGCCTCGGTGCCGAACGCCGAGTTGTCGTCGGCGCGCAGGCCGAGTGTCCCGAACAGCAGATCGCGCCAGCCGAAGCGCTGCTCGAAGTACCCGCCGATGGTGCGGACTCGCTGGTTGACCTCACCGACCGCGAAGCGGGCGCTCGCGCCGCCGAGCGACGAGGTGCCGGGGAGCAGGATCGCGCCCGAGGCGCTGGTCGAGAAGAACTTGTCGTCGAGGTACTGCGCGCCGACCGCGGTGGCCGACGTCAGGTCCTCGCGGAGGTTGAACGTCGCGGTGAGCGTGCCGCTCAGCGAGTAGTTGATGATCTCGGCCCGGTTCTGGAAGCGGTTGCCCTCCAGCGTCGCCACCGAGAAGCCGAGCTGGTTGGGCGGGGTGAG
>JANOTV010000238.1:0-5211 GCA_031416495.1 Gemmatimonadota bacterium | reverse complement strand
GGCCGCGATGCTCCAGACGGCCTTCACCGGGGCCGCCGGGCAACTGCGCCAAGTCACCGGTCGCGCGTCGCTCTCCGGGACCCAGCCCAAGCTCGCCTTGTGGCGGATGCCGCCGGTTGGAGGCGACGCCCCGGACTATCGCCTGCCCATGAATGGCGCGCCCACTACCGTCGTCGTGAAGCGGCCCGACGCCGCGTTTCCGGGCGTGCTGCACGCCGAGTTGGTGGGAATGCGGTTGATGGCCGCCGCCCATGTGCCGACGGCGTCGAGTGCGCGTTGCCTGATGGCGCTGGATTGCCATGAATCCGCGCGTTTCGACCGCACGGTGCGCGACGCAACGACCGTGCACCGCCTTCACGCGGAAGACGGCTGCCAGATGACGGGCCGCGTGTCGAGCAACAAGTATGCGGGGGTGGGCGCCCCAACCTTCAGGACCTCGCCACGCTCCTGGATCGCCGGAGTGTCGCACCACTCGACGACCGCGAGCAGTTGTACCGCTGGGCGGTCGCCAATGTCGCGATGGGGAACTACGACGGCCACGCGAAGAACGTCAGCGTCGTCTACGTGCAGGCCGAGCTGGTGCGCCTCGCCCCCGCGTATGATGTGGTGGTGACGGCGGTCTATCCGGACTTCGACCAGACCTTCGCGCTGTCCTTCGGGGGCACGACGCATCCGCGTGCGCTCACTCCGGAGAGTCTGGCCGTGGCCGCTCGCGAGTTTCGCCTGACGCACGCGCGCGCCCGGGAGCTGGCGGCCGATGTCGTGCAGCGCGTGCGCACGGCGTTGCCGGATGTTCTGCACTCGGTGGCCCAGGAGGGCGGCGGCGCAATGCTGGATCGCCTCGCGGCCTCGGTCACTGCGACGGCGGCGGATATGGCGACAGGTCTGGGCGTTTAGCGCGCGGACGGCGACAATGGTCCCCGCCCTCGCTTCATTGACCGAACCCGCATTTCCGCCGACTTCCGTACGTGAAGTGCACACGCCATTTCGAGACGATGCGCCAGCGCCCCGGAGCGTGCGGTAGCGATCCAGCATCGGTGCGGACTGGACCGGCAACTGGGCCGTTCGGGTGGGTGGGGTCGCCCAGCCGGCGAGCCTCAGAGCCCCTGTCGCTCCAGGAATCGCTCCACCGCGACGACGTATGCCCCAAACCGTGCCGGTGCCGCCTGCGCCGCCTGAAACACGAGTGCCTCGTCCAGGTCGTCGTACTCGTGCACAATTCGGTTTCTCAGCCCCGCTGCCGGCGCCAGGTCCCGCGCAAGCGTGGCCTCCACGATTCCCGCCTCTCCGAGCGCGATGAAGCTTCGGAAATAGTCTTCGGGCACCGGACGCCCCGCTCCACGTAGCAGGTGCGTGTTGGCGTCCACGGCCGCATCGATCGCTTCCTGCAGCAGGCGCTCGGTCGCACGGCGCGTCACCTCCGCTGCGGCATACGCCTCCTGCGTGAGCGGGCCGACCAAGCGGCTCAGAAAGTCGGCATTGGCGCGGATGCGCCGCAGCTTGCGCCGCACCACCGCCGCGTCAACTGGTGTCACGGTGCCCGCACGGCGGTATTTGCGGCATACGCGCGCAGCTCCTCGCGCACGGCCTCGCGAAACTTGCTGGTGTCGGCGTACCGCCGCATGGCCAGCGATGCGAAATCGGCGAAGGCCGCCGGCGACCCTTCGTACAACGGCACCCCCTCGCGCGCCACACACATCTGCAACACCGGATCGGCACGGCGGAGGTCCACGACATCAATCCCCCCGACGCCGAGCGCGACGACGAATCGGTTCGTCGCGTCCAACAGGTCCACGGGTCCGGACGAGGTAATGCCGAGGTCCAGATCGTGCGCCCCGGCGTCACCACGGGCCACCGACCCGAATACCGCCACAAGGTCGTACCCCGCTGCGGCGGCGACGGAACGCGCCGCGTCGCGCAACGTGTCGAGTGAAGGAACGCGCATGTGCCGTTATTGAGGGTGGATGGCTCCGCAAATCTAACACGCCCCGCGCCGGAGGGTGCCGCTCAAGCGACGCACGCTCAAGCGACGCACAGCCGATGCCCCGTCAGCGAGCGCGCTTCTTTGCCTCGTATGGGGCAGACGGCCTCTCCCTGACCATCGAGAGCAAAAGTGCTGGACGCTTCTCGGTCAGCTGCAACAGCCGGAGCGCGGCACCATCAGGATGTCGCTTCCCCTGTTCCCATGCACGCACCGTTTCTGCGCTCACGTTGAGCGCCTGTGCAAAGAGCGGCTGCGAAAGCTTGAGGCGCCTCCGCAGCTTGCTCACGCGAAGATCGGAATACAGCGGCGCGGCGGCGACGGTGCTTTCGCGCGCAGTCCGCGCAACACGGCGAACGCGAGCCAGGCCTCGCGGCTTGCCGTTCTCGATGTCACGAATCTGCTCGAACGCTTCGACGAGTTCATCGCCCAGTTTTCTCTTCGCGCGCATGGATCACCTCAAGTCGGAGACGACCTGTCGGATACGTTTCCGTTGTTCCGAACTCAGGTCGCCCTGCACATTTTTGGTGTACGCCGTCAGCACGTACACCCGGCCGCGAATCAACCGAACGAAGTAGAGAAACCGTGCGCCGCCGCGTTTGCCGCGGCCCGGAAGTGCCACGCGCACCTTGCGTACGCCACCGAGCCCCGGCACGACGTCGCCGATGTTTGGATCTGCGATCACCAGCGATTCGAACGCCCGTTCGACCTGCTCGGAAATCTCAGCCCGCGCCATTCGCTCGTATGGCGCGAGATACACGAACTCCAGCAACCCAGGTAGCGCAGAAGCCGCCGGCATTGTTCAGTATAGTACCTGGTACCAGTCATGTCAAGGCGCGCGAACCGCGCGTGCGAACCGCGCGCGAACCGCGTGTGTCAACGTTCAGTCCTGACCTCGCGCGATCGCCTCAAGGCGTTCGACGTCCGCCAGATCCTGAAGCCTTCCCGACGCCTTCTTGGTCGCAATCAGGTGATGAACCGACAGCACCGCGACCGGTTCGCCGGCGAAAAACGTTTTCAGGCGGTCCCGCCATGCGTCCGGGAACTCGACTCCATCGATCCCGGTCAGAATGTCGATCCGGAGCGGCGGAACACCGATCTGGAAGATCAGACCGGGTGCCGCGAAATCTCCTTCAAGAACGTCTCCGAGCGGCGCACCGAACTCGATGAGTGCGCGCAGCGTTCGCCGGGCGTTGTCGGCATCAGGGCGCACCCATATGTCGAGGTCCTTGGTCGCCCGCACATAGCCATGCGCCGCCAGCGCGTGCGCGCCGACGACGATGTGTTCAACGCCTTGGGCGTTGAAGACGGACAACAGTTCTCTGAAGTCTTGGAAGTTCTGGAAGTTCTGGAAGTTCTGGCTCACCGGACTCCCGTTGGGACCAACAAAGGCACAGCCGGGTCAGCGTCCAGACGCCCTCCAAGCGGGCCTCGACCGATCGGTCGAGCCAGCCTGTCTCCGGAGGCTCCCTTTGGCCGCCCCGGAGCACTCGCGCTGTTATCGTGCCCGTCCGTGTCGGCGCCATACTTGAAATATAGCGTGTTTGGTGGCTCACCGCGATGCGAACGAAACCGGTGAACGAAACCGGGTGTCAACGCGCTCAATCCGTTGCAGTTCGGGCCGCAAGCATCGCCTGAATGTCTGCTGTGCGGCCGTTGTGCACTCCTGGACTAGCTAACACTAGCTCGTTTGGCTATTATAGTCATTCGGACTCACCGGAGTGTCGCATGGCGAGCAAGCGTCGCAAGAGGGTCATCGGTCGCGCATCCACGGGCTCCACCCTCGGACGGCCCAAGCCAGCCGGCGTGGGGGTGCCCAAGGATGCCGTGCCCGCGCAAGCGTGGATGAGTTTGGCGCGGGTCTCCAGTACCGCAGCGAAGAATGGCTTCGCGAGCCTGATGCACCAGGTCGAACGCGGCTCGACGCTGGTCGTGATGCGACACGAACGCCCGGCTATCGTGATGATCCCGGTGGCCGAGTTCGAGTCCCTCGCCAACGTCCAAGCCGAGCGGCTGGGCGCGCTAACCGCCCGATTCGACGCGGAACTGGCGGCGATGAACGCGCCCGAGGTCTGGCGCGGCACCAAGCGGGGCTTCATGGTGCGCCTCGACCAGCCGCCGGCCCCGCAGAAGAAGGACCGCGCTCGCGCGGGCTCCTGATCTCGTGGCGACTGCACGAGGGGAGATCCTCGTTCTTGCGGGCGGAAACGGCGCAGGGAAGAGCAGCGTGGCCGGCGCGCGCGTGCTGAACGCGGGCGGTCAGTTCTTCAATCCCGACCTATACGCTCGTTCGCTACAGTCGGCCCATCCTGGCCTGTCAATCGAGGAGGCGAACAGCCGGGCGTGGCAGCACGGGAGCGGCCTGCTGGAGCGCGCCATCGACACCACGGTGAGCTATGCGTTCGAGTCCACCCTCGGCGCCACGACAATACCGAAGCTCTTGAAGAAGGCGGCCGCCAGTCATGACGTGCATATCCTGTTCGTCGGGCTGGATTCGCCGGAACGACACATCGCGCGCGTCGCGGCACGCGTCCAGGCCGGCGGGCACGACATCCCCGAGGAGAGGATCCGGTCGCGGTACACGTCCAGCCGGGCCAACTTGATCGACCTCCTGCCGTCCCTCGCGTCTCTGAAAGTGTATGACAACAGTGCAGAGGTTCCGGCAGGCGGGCCGACGATACCGCGGCCGACGCTTCTGCTGGAGATGGAGGCCGGGTCCATCACTTATCAGGCCCCCCGGGGTTCGGTCCCGGACTGGGCCAAAGCGATCGTGCAGGCCGCGCGCGACCACGTGAAGCCGCGCACGCCGTAAGTGCACGCCGTAACGGTCGCGCAGAATCATCCCGGGGCACCTGCCTCCTGGAGCCGCTCGTAACCACCCTCTTCTGCTTCGCGCACGGCTGGCCATCCTTTCGTTCAGATCCTTCACGGAGCGCCGGTACGCGAACACGCGCCCGCGCGTGTGTTTCGCCAGATCACGGACGCCGATCTCGAAAGGCGGCGCCTGGCGATGCTGCCTCTCTTGGAGGACATCGACTGGACAGGGTGCACCCGCCCGCCGCGCGATCCGGCGGAGCGTGCCTTCTTCGGCCGGATGGAAATCACGACGCGCTCCACCGAGACAACGGAGCTGCCTCCGCGCTCGGAGCCGTAGCCGCACACCGCTTACCCGGGCGGAACAACCTCTACGGGGGCCGACAACGAACAGCATCTTGTCGTAGCGGTCAAGG